>JBBDRH010000451.1:0-2304 GCA_040905645.1 Actinomycetota bacterium | reverse complement strand
CGGGGGAGAGCCTCCCCGTTCATCCCGAAGACCAGAAGCGTGGTCTCCTCCAGAGCCTTGTCCATGGGGATGGAGTCGGAGTATCCCTCGGCCGCCCTGAAGACGATGTCGACGGTACCTTCACCCAGCTTTGCCCGCTCCAGCACGTCCTTGAGCCGCACTCCCCGCCACACCGCGGTTGAGATCAGATGCCCGCCCACCTCGTTGGAGATACACGTAAGGGTGTGGGCCATCTCCACCACCTCGAAGTCTTTTTGGACCTGCTCGAAGGTCAGCTCGTAGGGTGCGCCCACCAGCCCGTGGATCTTGAGCCGCCAGCCGGTGTGGTCGACCGTCGGCTTAACGATGTTGATGTCGACGTTGTAGAAATCCTCGTTGCGCGTGATCTCCCGAGCCAGGCCCGGCACCGCCGGGAAGCCGGGGTCGGGCGGAGGGGGGTCGAACACCCGGGCCGCGGGGGCGATGGCCACTTTGGGGTTGCGGCTGCGCAGAACTCTGAGGATGCCGCCTCCCGCCACCAGGCCGGCGATCAGCAGCCCCATCCGCATGATGAAGCCCCGTCGAGATCTCATCACGGCGTCCAGAGGAGTCTCGTCGCCCTCCACCCGCTTGGGCTCCACGGCGGCGAGGAGGGGGACTTCCGCGGCGATCTTGGCGAAGATTATCGATGCCACCCCGTAGACCAGAGCTGCGGTCAACGAGCCCGCCCCCAGGGTTCCCAGGGCAAGCAGCATCGACCCCAGGAACACTCCCAGAGCCGCCATCAGCGCTCGTTTGGCTCTCCCTGAGGTGGACTGCGCTTGCCCTATCAGCACCCCCAGCGCTCCTCCGGCGAGCAGAGTTACGACGGTCACACCTATCCCCAGGCTCCTGATTGCGCCCTTGCCGAGCCTCTCGATCATGAAGGTCGCCAGGTCCCCCGGAGTCAACCTGACGAACAGGTCGGCAACCCGAGCCGGTGGGAAGCTGACCAGGGGAAACAAGTTGCGGGCGGTGAAAACAACCAGCAGGGCGGCGCCCATGCCCAGCACTCCCCGCCAGAAGTGAGCCCGGCCGCTGCGTGCCGAGATACCGGAACCGGGCTCCGTGCTAACGGCCACCCTGGAGGCGCTCCCTCAGCTCCCGGGCGCTCGGCACACTCGGCCCCTCGACCGTGGCCGGGAGAATCCGGACGATGGCAGTGCCCACCTCGAGGTTCACCGACCGGAGCTGGACCTCATCGTCCGGTGCCACGACCGTTTTGACGGTGCCGATACCGAAGGAAACCTTGCCGTCGCCGGCGATGCTGGTTACCGAACCGACATTTACGTCGCCATGCCGCAGCTCGGCGAGAACCGGGGCACCGGTTCCCTCCAGCCGGCGGATCCGCCTGCGGACCTTGCCGCGCTGAGCCATCGCTACCGCCTCCTGTCCCAGGTAGCACCCCTTCTTGAAGTGCACGGCGCGCTCAAACGCAGCTTCCTGAGGCAGATAGCTCGAATCAAAGTCCACTCCAAATCTCGGCACACCCGCAACCACACGATATGCCTCGTATTCGTCGCCTGAGAGCAGTTGGACTCCCGATTCGATCAATGTTCCGAAGATGTAATCTTTGGAGTCCCGGCGGACCCAGAGATCCACTCCCTCAAAAGGCTCGTCCAGACGCACCAGATAGCCTGAGTCGAACGGCACGATGGCGTTGCCCTCATCGGGCAGATCCCCGGCCTCTTGGGCGATTGTGGACACCTGAGAGGCCGCATCGCCGCCCAGCACTCGCAGCAGGGCGAACTCCTGAGTGACCTCCTCGATCTTCACCTTGGTGGCGAAGATGCGCCTGCTGAAGAATTCGAGCACCTCCGCCGGGTCGGACGCATCCAGGTCGACCAGTGCCGCCCCGTCGGTCGAGAGAACTCGAAGAACCGCAGTGATCCTGCCCTTGGGGGTCAACAGCAGCGCCTGTTTGCCGCTCCCCGGCGCCAGGTCCACGACCTGGTTCGTGATCAGCTGGTCGAGGAACCAGAGGGCCTGGGGACCCGTGAACCTGAGCTTGTACCGATCCGAAAGATCGACAATCTGCGCCATTCAGTCAAAGGTACACCCGGCACGATAGGTTCTTGAGCGTGAACCGGATGGACCTCATCGAGATCATCTTCCTCGCCTGCATCTTCGCCCTCCCGGTGTGGGGGGTGATAGACGCAGCGAGGATCCCGGCCACGGCGTGGGAGAGCGCGGGGCGCAGCAAGCGCTTCTGGATCCTGATTCAGATCCTTCTGCTGTACATCGGGGCGGTGATGTACGTGGCCGGCGTGAGACGGGACGTCCGGT
>JBBDRH010000450.1:0-2304 GCA_040905645.1 Actinomycetota bacterium | reverse complement strand
GGATCCTCAGAACACAGTGCTCGAAGTCACACTCCCCAGTTCAACGCGAAGAGCCTGAATGACAAGGGCCCCAGCCGCCGGAAAGCGGCTGGGGCCCGTGTTTTGAGTTCCTACGGCTACGCCCGGGTGAACCCCATCGCGTAACCCCAGTCGGGGCTGGTCGAGATGGTGTCGACCCTCCCCTCCGAGATCCGCCGCTCGGCAAGGCCGATCAGAGCAATCCAGATTACGAGCACGCCCAGGACCTCCGTGTAGGACACGATCTTCGGCCAGGCAGGCCCATCGTGGGCTTCCCTGAGCAGCACCTTGGTCACCACATCGAACTTGATGGTCCGCTCGGGAAGAGCGGGAACCTCCGATGCGCCGATCTGCGGGTCTGCCGGGAGGTAGATCGGGGCCGACATGACCTCGTTGCCCCGGTGCAGGCCGACCGCGCTCTTCCACCTGCCGGTGATCGGGATCAGCTCGGCCGACTCGTAGACGCCGGGAGACTTCTCGATCAGAGCGGATGAGACGGTTCCGCCGCCCTGGTTCGATCCGATGCCGAACAAGATGGCGTTCTGGGCGGCGTCGGGCGGGTCGAGGGTAACGGTAGCCCTCGCCACCTCACCGTTGCCCTGCGGCGCCAGAGCGATCGTGGCGGTCACGTCGCCGACCTCGCGGGGCAGCGGGATCATCAGAGCACCGATTATCACAACCGTCGCTGCCGCGAGCCAGGGCATCTTCACCTCGTGGGTGACCTCCTCCTCGCGGGAGAAGATACGGCCCATCCGGGTTCCGATCAGAGCGCCTGCAAACGCAGCCGGCAGACCCAGTGCGAACGCCTTGGGGAGCAGCGCCGGCGCCACCGGGAACCAGTTGGACAGCGGCATCCAGACCAGCTCGGCGGCCAGTCCGACGGTACCGATCAGGCCTCCGGACACCAGGGCGAATCGGAGCCGGTTCTTGGTGCCGACCATCAGCGCAGCGCCTTCGACCAGCAGGGCGGGCACGAGGTAGGTCGGGAAGCGGGCAAACGTGTGGTTGAGTGCCGTCGTGACGATCAGGTAGAGAAAGCCGCGCACGACGAGGTAGAAGGCAATGGTCTTGAGGGCGCCGCCCTTGCCGAGGGCAAGCCTGCCCCAGGTGAGAGCAAAACCTGCGGCCATCATGACCAGCACCGGGTAGTACACCATCTGGAACTGGGGAACTCGGAAGTCGAATTCACCGGTGAAGATGGTCACGCCGGTGAGGCAGGCTCCGGCAGCCATGATGTGAATGAACCGTCCGAGACCGGTCGGCTTGGCGCCCTTCGAACCCTCGGCGATCATCATCCAGATCGGGATGGTTGCGAGGCCGCCTCCGAATAGCAGCTGGAGGTGAGTCGGGCTCCACAGCGTCACGTCCAGTCCGTAGGCCCGGTGCCACAGCTCGTCGAATGGGAAGGAGGCGATACCTCCGGCGCCGAGCGCAAATAGGGCAATTGCGGACCAGGGAATCGAGAGACCCCGATACTTAACGCCGACATTGGCGCCATCGTTGGTTGCGAAGGCGCTGGCGATGACGGCGGCGTACATCAGGCCGCCGAGGCCGAGCAGGATCATCACATGGGAGGGATTGAGGAGGAGCTTGTCCCGGCCGAGGTCAACGTGCCAGGCAACGTCCCAGTACAGGCCCATAGCTGCGACCAGAAGAACCAGCAGGCCGGATAGGGCTCCCGCCATCGCCCATCCGGGGTAGCCGGTAGCGCGGCGGAGGCTGTCGGAGATCCGGCCGAAGAAGTTGGGGATGAGGCTCTTTTTCTTCGATCGGCCGAATACCAACAGAATGGAGACGATTGCCAAATAAAATAGGAATGGTGCAATCACGTAAAACCAGTCCTGCCAAGGGTTTGCCTTGACCGCAACGGTGCCAAGGGCCATGACGGTGGAACCCATAATCAAGCCTCCCTACTCGAATGCGATCCCATTTCGCATTTACATCAATGAATGATACATTGTTCAATGACGAGGTGCAACAGGCGCCGAACGGTATCCTAGGAGCACTATGACCGGCAAGATGACGATCGACGAGCTGGCCAGGCAGGGTGGGACGACGACCCGGAATGTTCGGGCCTATCAGACCAGGGGCGTCCTCGATCCTCCCGAGGTAATCGGCAGGGTCGGCTACTACAGCGAGGACCATCTCACCCGCCTCAAGCTCATCTCAAGCCTCCAGCAACGCGGCTTCGGCCTACAGGCCATCAACGATCTGCTCTCCGCCTGGGGCTCCGGAGCGAGCCTCAGCGACGTGCTCGGCTTCAGCGAGGCGCTGATGGCGCCGTGG
>JBBDRH010000449.1:0-2304 GCA_040905645.1 Actinomycetota bacterium | reverse complement strand
CGTCGTACATGTCCAGCATGGCCAGCGACACGAGCGACGAGAGCGTGTGCGGGATGCCCCTGGTCTGCCCCACTCGGACGGGCTTGAAGAGGTGCAGCACTTCGCTGGCAGGCACCCGCACGGTGTGGGCGGACGTCACCTTGATCACGTGGTGGTCGCCCGGGTGATTCGTGAGGAAGTGGTAGGCCACGCGCTGGCCGATCCCGTTGAACTCGATGCCCATCTCGACCCGGTTGCCCCGGGCGGTCGGCGCCACGTTGTGCTCGTAGGGGAGCATCTCGGAGGGGATAAGCTGAAGCTGCATGGGCACCAGCAGCCCGTCCTGGACCCGCCTCGGGCGGATGCGGACGAAGCACTCGCCGGCTTCGAACATCTCCGAGGCGACGAGTTGCTGCAGACCGTAGTAGTCAGTGAGCCCGTCCGCGTCCAACTCGTCGGTCGACTCCAGCCACGCCTCCTGCAGCGCCTCCCTGTCGTCCGGGTCCTCCACCAGCGACGAGGGCTTGATGCCATCACCCACTAGGGCGGAGACGAAGACCTCCTTGGCCGACTGGGCGTACGGATTGTTGTTGGCGAGGTGACGCGACCGCGCCACGACCGTTCGGCCGTAGGTGCGGATCAGCGTGTTGATCGCCACAGTGACGGAGGGGATGGCGGACATGCGCCTCCCCCTACTCCCGAAGTCGAATGCGCTGACCCCGGCCTTCAGCTTGGTCATCAGGGACCTGAACATGCTACCCCCTCGTGTTCTGCCGGATATACTTCGGCCCGCGCGTCTTGCCTCCGAGCCCGTTGATCTCGGAGACGATGGCCGCGATGGTCCGCTCCATCTCATCCAGGGAGCGGAACGTCGTCTGGACGTCCCCGTGCCGAACGGTCAGCACCCCGGAGTTCCGGGCGAGCTTCAGAGCGGCAAGCTGCTCCGTGAGTTCAGCCAGTGTCGCCATCAGTCACGCCCCCAGCGAAGCCAGAAGCGCCACTCCCCGGTGTGCCAGTAGTCACAGGCCCAGGCGCCGGCCGCGAGGCCGATTACAAGCGTCAGCATTGTGTTGTCCCCCTCGGACTAGTTCAGCCGTCCATCCAGGGGCTGCGGTGGCTCTTCTTGCGCTTCGGCTTAGCCCTCGGCGCAGGATCCTCCGCAGCCCCTCCCCTCGGACCCCCCTCGGGTGTCCGTCGTTCCAGTATCTCCGCCTGCCTCTCCAGGCGCAGGCGCCGCGTGTGATACATCCCCACGAGCGCCGCGTATGCGTAGACCCTGCAGTCCAGGGCCTCGTTGGCCCTCCCCTTCTGCAGCACCCACTTGCGTACCGACTGCCCCGCCTTGCGTTCGATGACGAGGTTCTCCGACGTCAGTTGATCGAACCACCCTTCCGGGCGCCCTATCGGGAAGTGGCAGTATCCCGGTCCGGGCTCCTCGATGAGCAGCCGCTGCCTGATGGCTTCCTTGGCAGCGTTGACCCCGATGACGACGGGCTTGAATCCGACCCGGTACTTCTTGTGCTTCTGCTCCTGCGCCGCGGCGGGCCACACCGGAGTCCATTGACCCCCGCGGTCGGAGGCCCCCTTGATGGCCCACACGTTGCGGCCGTAGCGTGCCCGCGAGAAGTTGTAGACCTCCTGCACGTTGTGCCCACCGGAGTCCAGGCAGGCCGCGGACACGTACATGTCGAAGCCCCTGCGGTGGTGCCAAGGCTGCAGCAGGTAATCGTCCAGTTCCTGCCAGACCTCCGGCTGCGCCGGGTCGCCATGGATGACGTGGGTGTCGACGCTCCAACTCTCTTCGCCGATCCCCCACCCAACGACCTCGACCTCCAGGCGCCCCGTGCTGGTCGTCCCTCCGGGCTGCACGTCCACGCCCGCGGTCAGGACCAGGACCCCGTCAGGGACCTGGGCATGGTACTGCTCCCGCCGCGAGGCGAGCCAATGGAAGTTGATCTCCTTCGAGACGTCGGCCCGGAACGGCTGGCCAAGCTGGGTGTTGTAGAAGGTCTGCTTCTGCTCCGGGTCGTCCTTGGAGTCCATCCACTTGTAGACCAACTCCACGACCGAGGTGAAGGGGCTGTACAGCTTGGAGGCCGTGAAGCTCGCGTGCCTGTTCGTCAGGCCCCGCGCGCCGCAGGAGGTGCATGTTGCGTACCCGCACTGCGTCTCCTCGTCCCACTCCCACGCCCGGGTCTGCATCGGCTCCTGCCGCTCGTCGCAGCAGGTGAACGCCTTCGTCTGGTAGTGGCGCACGCCCCCGCGCGTGGTGACTGCGCGCACGCGGTCGGCCTCAGCCCAGCCCACCCCGCAGTGCTCGCAGAA
>JBBDRH010000448.1:0-2310 GCA_040905645.1 Actinomycetota bacterium | reverse complement strand
GAATCTATCGGCAGAGCCTACTTTCTGCCCAGGTAGCGCGCCACCAACACCAGGGCATCGTCCATCGCCGTCCAGTACTCCTCCATTATGTCGTCTGCGATTTGCTGAACAGTGCCCTCCAACCTGAACTCCTCGTGGAAGCGGGGGCTTATGCCGTCGGTGGAAAGAATCAACAGGTCGCCCCTCGACAGGGGCAACGCGCTGGCATTCAGCTTCGGAAGCGCATGGCCCACCACACCTCCACGCAGCGGCGGAGCCTGACGCAGAAGCGTCGTCCCCGGAATCGCAGGCCACATCCTTCCTTCTACGTTGCCCACTCCCATCCAGCTCATCGTCTGGTGAGCCTGGTCCACGTACAGCAGCGTCATCACGGCTCCACGGGTCCCCTTCAATGCCTTGTGGCAGGCCTCCATCACAGACTCGATCGGCTCGCCGGCGCAGCGGCGCACTGTGACGCTTGCCTCGGCGGCTGCTTTGGCCGCCTCCACCCCGTGGCCCAGGCCGTCGATGACCGCCAGCAGCACGCCGTGCTCCAGCGGCTGCACCACGCTCAGATCGCCCGATGAATCCTCTCCGGGCAGGGGGCGTTCCGCGACCGCCCAGTTGAGGTAGTTCACTTGGGCGCTCAAATTCCTCTGGTCCATTTTTTCATCACGACGGTAGTGCCTTCAGACACCTCCGAGAAGATCGCAAACTCGTCCATGAGCCTTCGGGCACCCGGGAGGCCCAGACCCATTCCGGATCCGGTCGTGTAGCCATCGCGCATCGCGTGATCGATATCGGGGATTCCCGGGCCGGAATCCCTGGCCACGACCATGACCCCGACCCTCCCCTCGTCGGAGATGGTGGAAACCACCACCTCCCCGGTACGGGCGTACCTGATGATGTTCCGGGCAAGTTCCGATATGGCGGTGGAGATCATCGTCAGGTCGCTGCCGGCAAAACCCACCCGCTCGGCCACCTTGCGGCCGGTCTGGCGGGCGAGGAGAACGTCGGCATCGGAGCCGATCCGTACAGTCTCCTCGCTGGGGCCTTCGTGGGTTAGATCAGCTGGTCCAGGAATGCGAGGCCCTCCTCCAGGTCCAGGGCGGTATTGACCTCCTCCAAGTTGGTTCCCAGCTGCACCATCGCGTAGGCGACCTCGGCCTGGATGCCTACCAGAACTGTCTCGGCGCCCCGCAGCTTGGTCATGTGGGCAATGTTGCGAAGGGAGCGCGAAGCGAAAGAATCCATTACGTCGAGGGCGGTGACATCGATGATGATGCCCCGCGACCGATAGCGGCCGACCTGCTCCATGAGGTCCTCGCGCAGCGACACCATGTCACTGTCGGTAAGCGCGGCCTGGATGGACGCGATCAGGTACTTTCCCTGCTTGAGGATGGGGACCGCCATGATCTGCTGCCTTAGTGCCGGGCGATCAACGCAGCTCGACCGCCAGGGACTCCACCCGGCGGACCTCGTACCCGAGCAGGCGCTCGGCCTCCTCGATGCCTCCCTGGAGGTCTCCGACTGCATTCATCTTGCTGAGGTCGACACCGATCGTCACCAGGGTTTGCGCGATCTCCGAGGACAGCCCGGTGATGATCACACTCGCGCCCATCAGACGTGAAGCCTCCACCGTTTGGACGAGGTTGTTGGCCACAGTCGAGTCGATCTGCGGGACGCCGGTGATGTCGATGACGACGACCTTCGCCCGGTTCGTCCTGATTCCGCGCAGCAGCTGCTCGGTGACCTGCCTGGCGCGCTGGGAGTCGAGAACGCCGATGATGGGCAGGATCAGCAATCGCTCGCGAACCTGCAGCACCGGAGTGGACAGCTCACGGATGGCTTCCTGTTGCTGGCGGATGACTCGTTCGCGCTCCTGCACGAAGCTGACGCCCACGGTGTTGGCGATCCGGTTGGCGGCAGGCTCGTAGACATCCAGGACCCGGTTCAGAAGATCGAAGTCGGCCTGGTACTTCTCGAACAGCGAGCGGGCGAGCACGTCTCGAAGAAGGAGGACGATGCCGAGGACCTCATGGGTCTCGACGCCACGGGGAATGATTCGCTCCGACAGGTTGCGCGCGTAATCCTGAAGGGCCTCAACACTGCCGGTTTCCAGCACCTCCACGTAGTTGTCGTACACGGAGGTCGCCTCGGAGAAGATCTCCTCCGGCGTCATTGCGGTCAGCAGCTGTGCGTCGGTGATCCTGCGAGCCCACTCCTCGCGTAGTTGAGTCCGGTTCTCCCTGAGGTGAGCGACCAGCTCGCGCAGCAGGGCGTTCATCCGGCTCGGCTCGTGCGACGGTGGCGGGGGCGGTGGCGGGATAA
>JBBDRH010000447.1:0-2343 GCA_040905645.1 Actinomycetota bacterium | reverse complement strand
CTCGCACGGGTAGCCGCTGTGCGCAAGGGCTACCTCGACCGAAACCCAAACACCTTCACCGTCCTGGCGGGAGACCTGTTGAGCCCCTCGGCCCTGGGAACCGCGACCGTCGATGGTGAGCTCCTTGCCGGCCGCCAGATGGTCGACGTCATGAACGAGGTCGGCCTCGACTACGCGACCTTCGGCAACCACGAGTTCGACATCCCCGAGGCCTCTTTCCGCAAGCGCCTCGCCGAATCGCAGTTTGTTTGGTTTTCGAGCAACGTGTCGGCCGCCGACGGGCGCCCATTCCCCGGGGTGCCACGCAACGCGACGTTCTCGGTGAAGGACTCGGACGGAGACGAGATCGAAGTCGGCAATCCGCAACCGGGCGGCTTGAACAATGCGCACTCTCTCCCTGCGGGTGCGGGGGTCAAACCGAATGCACGTAAATTAGGCCAGCCCGAGCTCCTGCTCCGCCTTTCGAGTTCCCTCGACGCGCGCCTGGACTTTCGCGAACGCGGTGTCCCGAGCCGTAGAGGTGTCGTCGCCGAAGGGGGAGAAGCCGCAGTCGTCGCAGGTTCCTAGTCGATCCGCGGGAATGAACTCCGCGGCTTCCAGAATGCGATCTTTGACCTCCTCCGGCGACTCCACCCTGGGGTTGATTGGATCGATCACTCCGACGAAGATCTTGCTGCCGGCGGGGGCGTGCTCCTTGATGATGCCAAGGACTCTCCGCCGGTCCTGCTCGCTCGCCAGCTGGATGTAGAAGTTGCCGGCCCGAAGCTCGAAGAGCATGGGGAGCAGCTCCGCATAGTCGATGTCCAGGCTGTGGGTCGAATCCTGATCTCCCCCCGGACAGGTGTGGACGCCGATCTTCGCTCGCTCCTCCTCCGAGAATCGGTCGAGCACCGCGTTGTTGAGGTCGATGAAGGACCGCAGGACCGACTTCGAGGGGTCGAGCTTGATCGAAAGCCTCCCCTCGGTAAAGTCCATTTGGACCTTATAAGCGCCGGCCTGGAGGCTGTCGCGAATGTCGATCTCCGCCTCGTTCATGAGGTCCTCCAGAAAGGCCTCTTTGGGATAACCCTCGATCCCATCCTGCGGGTAGAGCAAGCTCATTGCCGAGGGAGCGATCACGGCCTGCTTGACCGGGACGTTGGCATAGGTCATCGCCTTCGTGAGGTAGGTCTGGGCGTGAGCCTTGTAACGGAACGGCCCGGAAGCCAGGAGGGGGAGCTGACGGGTATGCCCGTCGGCGAAGGGAATCACGACCCCACCCGGTGCCAGGTTGTCCAGGCCGTGGATTGGATAGGTAGCAAAGCTGGGCTTGCTCTGCTCTCCATCGGTGATGACCGGGGACCCGGTGGCTTCGAACCGCTCGATGGTGTCGCGGACCGCATCGTCATACAACGCTCCGAGTTGTTCTTGGGAGAGCTCGCCGGCGCTGAATTTCTGGACACCAGCCATGAGCTCGGCTGGCCTTGGAATGCTGCCGATCGGTTCAGTCGGAATATGCATGGTTACCAAACCCCCTCGCTCGCCCGTTGGGCGAATAGTACGATTTTACGTTTCTTGAGAACACTTCGGGAACAGGACTAAAAACGCTTCTCCGATGTCGTTACACGGCCTTTGGCGGTGGTGGTTGCGTCCGCAGGTTCATCCGATCCGGGCGGCGCCGCCTGACCGTGACTTGCGCCTGGTACCAAATCGCCACGGGCCTCCCTCCATAAAGCGATTGCGTGTGGGGGTAGGGTCGAGACTTGTTTCAGTGCGATACGGTTCGCACTCCAAGCCGCCGCCGCATCCACGACATCGTTCGGAACCGCGATTCCGTTCAGCCGGAGATCCATACGGATCTTAGCCGCGCTCAGCTTCCGATGGTCTACCTCAACAGGTAGGCGTGCAAATGCCAGGATGCAGCCCAGGCGCCGCCGCATCCCCTCCTTTTTCTAGAGAAACGTAAGTCCGCGCCGCTCCCAATATCTAGAGGGCGATTTCGCTCAGCACCTCTTTCGAACAAAAAAGGGTGGACGCGCGTGCGCCCCGGGGCTCTACTTTGCAATCACCGCTGTCGCCCAGGTGGCCGGTGCCATCTGCCGGAGTTGGGTACCACGAACGCTTACCCGAGCCCTACGCCAGCCTCTGACACGTCGTCCACATGGTTCCTGGAGGAACATCTTCTGTTCATTCCGTCAGAAGCCCGGACCGGTCATCTGGCTCATGGCCGTAAACTTCGAAGTCTTTGGACTCCGCGAGCCTGGCGTCCTGAGTCACGAGCGCGAGCCCGTACACTTTGGCTGTGGCTCCGATGAATCGATCAGCAGGATCCTGGTGGGGCAGGTTGATCGTTCGGCTGAGAAG
>JBBDRH010000446.1:0-2344 GCA_040905645.1 Actinomycetota bacterium | reverse complement strand
GACCGAGTTAGCCGATCGAGGCGTCATCTCTCCGCTTTCTTGCGCGAGCGATCAGATCCGCCGCCTTCTCGGCGATCATCACGGTGGGCGCGTTCATGTGGCCGCGCGGAATGACCGGCATGATCGAGGCGTCGACCACTCGCAGCCCCCTCACTCCGTGCACCCGCAGCTCGGGATCCACCACGGCGAGACCATCGATCCCCATCTTGCACGTTCCGACCGGATGTTTGATCGACACTGCCGCTCTCCGCACGTACCCGGCGATCTCCGCATCGGTGCCGACCTGAGGGCCCGGCCTCCATTCGCCTGCCAGCAAGGAAGCCAGCGCGGGTGATCGGCAGATGGAGCGGACGGTTCTGACCCCCTCGACAAGCAGGCTCAGGTCGCGGCCGGCAGGGTCGGACAGGTAGTTGGGCTGAATGATCGGGTTGGCGAGAGGGTCCGGCGAAGCGAGCCGTATGTGCCCTACACTTGCCGGCCGAAGCACCATCGCCGCTATCGTAATTGGGTGCGGCCGGCCCGCCGTGAAGCGATCGGGGACCAACGGCAGGTACCTGCCCACGATCCCCAACGCTTCCGCAGCCACCCATCGGGGCTTGGGCCATAACGGCGGCAGCGGCGGCGGGGTGAACAGCAGCGCCAGATCCGCCGCCTCCAAGTCCGGGGAGGACTTCAGGAACGCGCACACCTCGGAGCGGTTGGAGGTCAGCGCTCCTGTGTGGCCGACGTAGTAGCGGAGAAGGTGGAGGAACGCCGCGGCCAGATCGGGCAGGGCTGCCTGGTTCATCGTCATTTGAACGGGCACGCCCAGATGGTCCTGCAAATTCAGTCCCACCCCGGGCAAATCCAGAATGGTCGTCACCCCCACCGCTTTCAGGTGGTCGCCCGGTCCGATGCCGGACAGCATGAGCAGCTGCGGGGAGTTGACCACTCCGCCGCACAAGATAACCTCGCTCCCGGCGTGAGCGGTAAGCTCCTGCCCATCCTGCCGGTATTCGACGCCGACCGCCAGGCCGCTATCCAGAAGAACCCGGGTAGCCAGCGCGCCCGTCAATACCTTCAGGTTGGGCCTGCTCCGAACCGGGTGCAGGTAGGCGTCGGCCACGCTCCATCGCCTCCGGTAACTCTGAGTGACCAGAGGTTGGCCGACGCCTAGCAGGTCCGCTCGGCGAAAGCCCTCGTTGCTTTCCACCCCCCGCTCGACACAGGCGTCCTTGAACCCCCGCCCGAGTGGGTGGGGAGCGCTCAGCCGCGACAGGCGAAGGGGGCCCTCCCCGCCGTAGTGACCCGAGAGATCAGGGCCGGCACCCTCCGCCCGCTTGAAATAAGGCTCGACCGCATCGTAGCTCCACCCTTCGTTGCCCAGGGCCGCCCAACCATCGAAGTCTCCTGAGTCCCCGCGCAGGTAGACCTGGGCATTTATCGATGAAGATCCGCCGAGGGTCTTACCCCTGGGCCAGGGCTCATTTCGACCTCCAAGCGCGTCTTGCGGAGCTGTCGTATAGCTCCAATCGACCTCCGAGCTCATAAGGCTCCAGGCGCCGGCCGGGATTCGAATTGCGGGCTTGGTGTCGGGAGGACCCGCCTCGATCAGGAGCACCCGGGCCTGGGGATCCTGGCTCAGCCGGCCGGCAAGCACACACCCCGCTGAGCCTGCCCCGACGATGACATAGTCATAGGTATCACGGGCCATCAGGGCTCTATCTATCTGATTCGTTAGAAGACAACCTAAGAGAGGTAGCCCCTGATCAACTCGCTGCTGAACTTGACCAAAAAGCTCCAGGGTGCTCAGTTAAGCAGCGACGGAGCCCCATGAGGGCTGTTATCTCTACTCGTTTCGCCAATTCTAGAAGGAACCATTTCCCATGAGGGCCGTGATCTTTACTCGCCTTTCAATGGCCGGTCTTTCGTAGCACATTCGGTAATCCTTTCCGCCCTTGGTTCTAATTGGCCTGCTCAGTGCCGCCCCCCATGAGGGCCGTGATCTTCACCCGCCTCTCGATAGCGGCTTTTCGTATTGCATCCAGGCCCTCCCTTTGTCTGAGCTTCATGCTTCTTTATCTTTTGTGACGCCTTTAGGCTGGAAACTGAGAAGGTCCTCCCATGAGGGCCGTGATCTTTACTCGCCTTTCAATTGCCGGTCTTTGATAGTGATTCAGCCCTCCGCATTCTCGCTTTAACTCAGTTATCTAGTAATGATCCCCATAAGTGCCGTTATCTTGACTCGCTTCTCAATGGCCGGCTTTTGGTACCCCATCAAGCTCTCTCCTTCGTGGTGACTTCACCGCTCATCAGTCTCAGTAAGTACCCCCATAAGTGCCGTTATCTTGACTCGCTTCTCAAT
>JBBDRH010000445.1:0-2352 GCA_040905645.1 Actinomycetota bacterium | reverse complement strand
GTAGTTGTTGATCCGCCGTACTACGACGCGTTCCAGTACGGGGATCTCTCGGACTTTTTCTACGTTTGGCTCAAGCGCAGCGTCGGAGCGTTTCATCCTGCATTGTTCGGAACACTCCTAACTCCAAAGCAACAAGAGATCATCGAAAACCGCGCCAATAAACAGTCACCCGAATACATTTCACACCAAGAATTTGAGACCAGGCTTCAGAACGCGCTTAGCGAAATAGCGCGTGTACTTAAACCAAAGGGTCTGCTGGCTTTGGTATTCGCGCACACCGATGTCGATGCTTGGGAGCGTCTGCTTCGTGCGTTGCGCGCGGCGAACTTCGTGGTGACAACTTCATGGCCTATGAGATCCGAGATGGCCAATCGACCTACGGCGCAGATCAGTGCCGTCCTCGGCTCTTCGGTGGTACTCGTCTGCCGCCCCGCCAAGGCCGAGGAGGAGGGCTTCTACGATGATGTCGTCAGGGCCCTGGAGGCCCGGATCGCCGAAAGGCTCGACGCATTTCAGGAGATGGGCCTGGTCGGCGCCGACTATTTTGTCTCCGCAATCGGTCCGGCGTTCGAAGTCTTCGCCCGCTACTCCCGGATCGTCAAGCTCTCCGGAGAGGAGGTGGATGTCTCCGAGCTGATGGTTCTGGCCCGTCAGGTGGTTGCCCGCCATGCCATGCGCAAGCTTCTGGGAGCGGACTCCATCGCCTCACTCGACCCGGAATCCCTCTTCTACCTGACCTGGCGGTGGGCATATCTCACTGCGGCCATCCCGGCGGATGAAGCGTACAAACTCGAAAGGGCATTCGACGTGGACCTGGGCGACCTCTCCCGGCACGGCAGCTTCGTCCAGCGGACCGGGTCGAACTTTTCAATTCTCGGTCCCCACGAGCGTAAGGGCCTTAAGCTGACGGCCTCGCCCTCCCTTGTCGATGTTCTTCACCTGGCCTGCCAGCTCTGGGACGCCGGCCGGCGCAAGGAGCTGGCCGAGCTTCTCGGCGCCACGGGCATGGGGGTAGAGCCCGGGTTCTGGGCGGCCGCCGGCTTGCTTCACGAGGTGTTGCCCGATGGCAACCGCGAACGCACCATGCTCCTCGGCCTTACCGGAAACCGGGATTCGCTTTCGGAAGCCGCTGCCAAATCCACCGCAAACATGCAGGAACTGACCCTGTTCGATTTTGGAGTCAGATAATGGCGGACCTTCGCCCCTGGCAGGAGATTGCAATCCCGCGCCGGGACATAGCCGACGGCTCGTTCGACGAATCGCTGTTCGCCGCCGACCTGGGTCTGGTGGACCGCGGCCGCGGACCGGCCGACTATTTGGATCCTGTTGCCTTTTGCGAGAAGACCTACCTGACCGAGAACCTGTTCGCCTTCCTGGGCGAGCTTACCTCCAGGCTAGAGGCAGACATGTCCGCGGCAGGCATCTATCGCCTGCAAACCGAGTTCGGAGGGGGCAAGACCCACACGCTACTCGCCGCCTATCACCTTTTTCGTGACCCGGCCAAGGTTGCAGGAACCCCGTTCGTTTCCGACCTGGCCGCGCGGCTCGGGCGTCCCCGCTTCCCCTCGGCCAGAGTGGCCGTTCTGGAGGGCGGAGCGATATCGGCGGGAGAAGCCGACCCGCACATCACCGATGCCCAGGTATTCACCCTGCTCGGCCAGCTTGCATACAGGCTGGGGGGCCGCGACGCTCATCAACGGGTAGCCGGTGCCGACCACCAGATGCGGGGTTCCTCGACAACCCAGCTCGCAGATTTGCTGGAGGCCCACTCGCCGTGCCTGATTCTGCTGGACGAAACCCTGCAGTACCTCACCAAGGCGTTGACGGTCCCCACCCACGACGGCAACCTTGCGGCCACTACCCTCACCTTCGTCAAGGAGCTGTGCACGGCAGCCGCGAGCGTTCCCGGAGCTGCGGTGGTAGCGACTTTGACGAGCTCCAACCTGGAGGACTACTCCAGCGTGGCCGGCGAGGAGATGCAGGAGCGCCTCTCCAAGGTGGTGGGCCGGACGGAGAACATCGTTACTCCGGTGGAAGGCGACGATATCTTTCCTATTCTGCACCGCAGGCTGTTCGAATCGATCGGCTCGGAGCAGGAGAGACGTTCGGTGGCCAACGCCTACGCCGATTGGTACGAATCGCTGTCCGACGCCGTTCCGGCCTCATATCGGGAGGCAAGCTACCGGGACCGGATTGTCGCCGCTTTCCCCTTCCACCCCGAGCTGGTGGACATACTCACCAATCGCTGGGGGTCGTTGTCCGGTTTCCAGCGGACCCGGGGGGCACTTCGGACACTGGCCCACGCCGTTAAGGCTCTGTCGCAGCACAGCCGTCACGCAGCTCTCATCCACC
>JBBDRH010000444.1:0-2360 GCA_040905645.1 Actinomycetota bacterium | reverse complement strand
ACTGGTGCCCCAACTGCCAGCCCTCCGGCACAAACTCTTAATAGTCGCGAAACTCTGCCCCCAACTCTTTGAGAGCCGGGGCGATAGGCGTACCTTCGGAGTGTCGCAGCCACTACGAAAGGGGACCGACCTTGTCTGCAACTGTCGTCACTCTGAATGGAACTACCGTCGAGCTCGACGACGACGCGCTCGACGAGCTGCGCAAGGGATTCCGGGGCTATGTGCTCGTCCCCGGGGACCCCGCTGAGGCCGAGGTTCGGCCCGCTTTCAACCTGATGCATCAGGGCCGGCCCGGTTTGACGGTCAGGTGCTGGGGAACCGCCGACGTGGCGGCCGCGGTCAAGTTTGCGAGCGACAGGGATCTGCTGGTAGCGGTGCGCGGGGGTGGGCACTCAATCGCCGGGCTCTCAACGGTGGAGGGAGGTTTGCTCATCGACCTGTCGGCGATGAGCGGTGTTTCGGTGGACCCTGCGCGCAAGCTGGCTCATGTTCAGGGTGGGGCCCTGCTCGGTGACGTGGACCGGGAGACCCAGGTCTTCGGCTTGGCCACACCTCTGGGAGTGGTCTCCGGCACCGGGGTGGCCGGGCTGACCCTCGGGGGCGGCTACGGGTGGCTCCGCCGCAAGCATGGACTTGCATGCGACAACCTCGTGGAGGCTCAAGTCGTGGGAGCGGACGGGCAGGTGCACACCGCGTCGGCCGAAAACAACGAAGACCTCTTCTGGGCGATCCGGGGCGGAGGAGGCAACTTTGGAATCGTCACGGTGTTCAGCTACCAGCTGCACGATGTGGGTCCCATCGTCGCCTTTGCTGCGCCGATCTATGCGCTGGAGGACGCCCCCTCCATCCTGAGGGGCTGGAGGGAATTCCTCGCCTCGGCCCCGAATGAGGTCACGTCCTTAGCGGTTGTCCTCACCTTCCCACCAGTGCCCGATCTGCCCGAGGTGCTGCACAATCGGGCGTGCCTGATCGTCGGAGGGGTCTACGCCGGCGACCTGGAGGAAGCCACCGCCGCCCTGAGGCCCCTGCGCGAGCTGGGGACCCCGCTGGTGGACCTGTCGGCGCCGGAACCTTTTACCCAGGTACAATCTGGGTTCGACCCCTTCTTTCCCCGCCTCCACTTCCACTCTTATTGGAAGTCCCAGTTCGTGAACGATCTTTCCGACGAAGTGATCGACACCTTCGTCGAGCTCGCGTCGGACCGGCCTCAGCCATTAAGTTCGTTGGAAATATGGCAGATGGGTGGAGCAGTCTCCGACGTGGGCGACGAGGAGACCCCGATCTCGGGCCGCTCTGCCCAGTTCCTGGTTTCGATCGGCGGCAACTGGACTGAGGCGGCAATGACCGACGAGGTCGTCGGTTGGGTGCGCTCCACCTGGAGCCGCATCAAGGAGTTCGGCACCGGCGACGTTTACCTGAACTTCACCGGGCTTTCGGAAGAAGCTCCGAGTGCGGGCGTGGACACTGCCTACGGCCGCAACCTCCGCCGGCTGGCCGAGATCAAGGCAAAGTACGACCCGGCCAACTTCTTCAGGCTCAACAACAACATCGCTCCGGTGAAGGAGCCCTCGGCCACCACCTGAGGGGTCCCCCTCTCCCTCGGAGTGCCGTGGTGCAGTTATCGAGCGCGAGCCCGGACGTTAGATCGTGCCACTGTGGGCAGGTTCAACTCCCGACGGCCGACCTGTCCAGAATCCAACTCAACAGCGTCCGGCCGGCCCACTCCAGATTTACCGGCTGCACCACGCCGAAGACGTCTTCAGGTGAGTGAAAGGTCGGGTGGTCGCCGCTCGACAGGCCGGCGGCGGGAATTCCTTTGCGGGCAAAGGGAACGTGGTCGGAGAGGTACCGGTCGGTGAATTCAACCGGAATCGCCAGATCAGCCGCCCTCGAGCCCAGCTCTATCTGCAGGTCGGCCGGACTGCCTCTAAGACGTCCCACGACGAGCGATGGACCGTTTCCGACCATATCGACCGAGATCATCGCCTTAACCGTGCTGCCGTCGACCCGGCCGGCATAGGCGCCTGATCCGTTCAGGGCCCCACCGGTCGGTGGCTGGCGCTCCTCGGCCGCGAACGCCACGAACTCAACCGGAGTTGCAGCCCCGGACAGGGCCTCGGCCGCCGATAACATAACCGCCACGCCCGATGCATTGTCGTTGGCCCCGGGAGATCCGGCTACGGTGTCGTAGTGTGCTCCCACCAACAGGAATCCGGTGACGTAATTCGCACCCGGAAGCCTTCCGATCACGTTGTCGGAACTCCCTCCGTCGGGCCGTAATACAGGTTCCCGGCGGACATCCAACCCTAGCGCGAGTTTCCGGGCTCTGAACCCCCTCCCAGAAAAATGTTGAAAATCTT
>JBBDRH010000443.1:0-2372 GCA_040905645.1 Actinomycetota bacterium | reverse complement strand
TAACCATCGCGCAGTCTAGACGGGCACCCTGCGGTCCCTTCTGTGCCGAGCACCACGGCCAGCCCTTCTGCCCTGCCTCCTCATCACGGCCTTCCATGATTAGGCGCAGGAAGGCGATACGGTGCGCCCATGTCGAGGGGTCAAGGAAGTCCTGCCCCGCAGCAAGGTTGACCGCCTGCAGCGCCGGGCGCTCCTCACCATTACCCACCGGATACGACACCAGCTGCGACCAGCTGGATGCGTGCTTGGGACCATAGTTCTGCTTCGGGTCTACGATGCTGATGTACGTCTCCGGGGGACCCGGAGGCTTGATGTCCTTCCACTCCTTGGTAGACATCGCGGTCATGGTGATGGTGATACGGGAAGCGTCGACCTTGGACGATGCTCCCCGGACCCCGGCCTGGTCACCGCCCTGCCCGGCCTTGGCGAAGTGGTCGTCCACCAGCACGGCGCATTCATACCCGTCCGTCAGGGACCGCAATATGCCGAACAATTCCTCCATGTCATCAATGTCGGATTCCTTGAATCCCGAACTGGACTTGATGAGCGGGTCGATGATGACCAGCCCGATGTCTTGGTTCACTACCGCCCAGCGGACCAGCTGCCACAGCTGGGTGAGCGAGGTCGCACCACTCTGCGGATGCTTTGTGGCGAGGCGGATGCTGCGCTTGGTCCAGACCAGGAAGTCCGAGCCGAGAGCACTGCGCTCAACGCCCATCGACTGGCATGCGGCGGCCACGCGGCGCTCTATCTCGTCGGCGTCATCCTCCCCCGAGAGCACAAGTACGCGCCGTGGGCGCACTGGAGCGGACCACGGGGGGAAGGGAATGCCCATCACCGTTGCAACGCCAATCTGCCACGCGTGGAGACTCTTGCCAACGCCACCCCGGCCCGCAACGATGGTCACGTCCCCGTAGAGTAGGATACCCGGCGTCAACCATGGTGTTCGGGGAATCGTCGCGAGGACGCGCTGCCCGATGGCCACGAAGCTGTCGGCGAATAGGGCAGCTAATCTTTCTGGCTGCTCGGCGAGGTCATCCTCGAACTCGTCGGCGTCGCGTCCCTTGAACTCGTCGGCGACATCATGATGACCGTGCTCCCGCAGCGCGTGGATGAGCGTCCCTATGGTGAAGGCTTTCCCCTCGCGGTCGGAGTGCGCCCGGTTCCACAGCCCCCGTACATCATCTGTCCAGAGCTTGCCGTGCTTGTCCTTCATGCCCGGACCGTATTGCGGGTCGCGCGCCGACCACTGGACGAATACCTCGCGAGCATCGTCGGCGCCGTTTGTCATGTGATGCGCGGCGAACAGCAGGTCGCGGAAAGGGTAGTAGCTGGCATAGTCCGCGGGGTCGAGCTTATCCAGAATGCGGCGCAGCTGTGCGGCCGTGTGCCCGCCTGGCGCGGCGGCCCCCGCATAGGACTCGCGCTCTGCGGCCTGTGCCGGCTCCACGGGGGCCTGCAGCCCTAGCCATGGGCGGACGGTGCCCTCGACGGCGCCCATGCTCGCCAGCTCCAGGAAGCCGTGCAGGCCCTCGGCGGGAGGAGTCTCCAGCCAGAAGTCGAAGCTGTCCCCGTGCAGCGATGCAACCTCGGCCACCATATCGCTGGCGATGTTAGTGTCGGATACCGCTTCGGCCACTGCGCCATAGAGGCTCAGGCAGAAAGCTTCGCGGCCTTCGTCGGGATACAGCGCTGCAGCGAAGGCGGTGAAGGCCAGCAGGCCCACGCGCCTGCTCAGCTCCCCCCATTCCATCTCAGGAATCGCAACGTCGCAACCCGCCGGGTCGGTCCATACCAGATGGTCATTGGGGAGGGTGCTGGGAGGGACGGCCGACTGGGTGCCGTTACTTCCACGAATCTCGATTACGGTGAGCCCGACGCCTCTGGCGCGGAGCGCCCCCGTCGCTAGCTTGGAGCGGAAGCCGAGGGGGCGATGCTTGTTGGGGCCGTCAGGGCAGATGACAAGGCGGTGGCCGCGCTGCCCTGCGGGGAGACTGGCACGGCCGTACTCGGGCAGGTGGTCGAGACCGAAGACGGGGGAGCTGATGAGTTGGCGGGCAGTGGGGTAATCAAGGTCGAGGTCGACGAGGCCACCGCTCTCGGGGCCGAACCGCAACCCGATGTTTTCCCCAGGTTCGAAATCCGCCGCGGTGCGTTGTAGCGTGGGCCACTTCAGCTCGAAGGCCTGCTTGCTACCAGGTCGCAGACGGACGACCTGCCATCCCCGGTCAATGAGCTTCTGCACTTGGGGGCGTTCGTTCATCATCTGTTATCCATCTGTTGGGGGAGGCGGCAGGTAGGATGCCAGATGGTAGTACATCTTTCCTGCCGCCTCACGGACCGGTCGCGTCTCCGGGTCCGTTACTTGCATC
>JBBDRH010000442.1:0-14611 GCA_040905645.1 Actinomycetota bacterium | reverse complement strand
CAAGGCACACCGAGAACCGCAACCTGAACCTCGCAAGGGTGTTTACCGTTGCATCGGCATCTGGTGGATGCGGCAAGACCTTCTATGCCACCAACCTGGCTGCTTATCTGTCCAAGGCCACCGGTGGAAAGGTCTTGCTCGTCGACCTCGACCTGCAGTTCGGCGAAGTGGCGATCTCTTTGCACCTTCGCCCCAAGCGCACTATCGCCGAGCTGGTTACTGAGGAGGACATCTCTGTCGCCCTCAGTGACTACATCGTCGACCACAGCGCCGGCTTCAAGGTCCTTTGTGCACCAAAGGACCCGGTTACCGGAGACAGGGTAGGGCCACGGGAAACCACAGCGGTTCTCGAAGCGGCCCGGACTCAGTTCGACTACATAGTGGTCGACACGCCTCCGTCGCTCAACGAGACCTGTCTTGCAGCGTTCGACCAGTCCCAGTCGCTGATCATCATGGCGACCATGGACCTGCCCTCGCTCAAGAACCTGCGGATCTTCCTGGAGACGCTCAAGAAGCTGAACCTGCCCGCAGATCAGGTGGCGCTGGTTGTAAACAAGGCCGAATCCGGCACCGGAATCGACCTGAGAGAGGTTGAGCCGCTCTACCCGCAGGGGTTCTCGGCGGTTCTGCCTTACGCAAAGCAGGTGTCCTGGTCGATCAACATGGGGGTTCCGGTGCTTATGGCCGACCCGAATGCTGAGATCACCAGGAAGCTGGTTGCCGGTGCCATCAAGTTGGTCCCCCCGGCGCCACGGATAGTTCTTCCCTGGTCCACAGCTGACACCTCAGCCCGTCGTGGTTGGTTTTCGCGGTTATTGAAAGGAAGCAATTAAATGAAACTGTCGGACCGAGTTGAACTCATCGAAGTAGAGGCCACGCGGGGCCCCGGAAAGGCTCCGAAGCGGCGGCCGGTCGGCACCGAGGATTGGGGCCAGATGAAGCGCAGAGTTCGGGACGCCCTGCTCGAGGAGCTGGGCCCGAAGCTCTACACCAAGACCAAGCCGGAAGAGCTGAAAGCGGTTGTCTCCGAGAACCTCGACAAGGCACTCGAGAGAGCCGGCGTCTCGGTTTCACTCACGCAGAGGTCCAAGTTCGCTGCGGAAGTCAGCGCAGACCTGCTTGGATATGGGCCCCTCGAGCAGCTGCTCGCGGACCCGTCACTAACTGAAATCATGTGCAACGCCTACGACGACATCTACATCGAGCGTAACGGCAAGCTGGTTCACGTCGACGTCACCTTCAGCGACGAGGCCCACCTGCGCCAGATCATCGAAAAGATCGTCGCAACGGTTGGTCGCCGCATTGACGAGTCCTCCCCCATGGTGGACGCACGGCTCCCCGACGGGTCCCGTGTCAACGCGATCATCCCGCCGGTGGCGGTGCACTCCCCGACGCTCACCATCAGGCGTTTCCCGGCAGAGCCATACGGCATGAAGGACCTGATCAACTTCGGTTCCATCACGCTCGACGCGGCGATGTTCCTGGAAGCCTGCGTACGGGGAAAGCTCAACGTTCTGGTCTCCGGTGGTACCGGTACCGGTAAGACCACCATGCTGAACGTGTTGACCGAGTTCGTGTCTGACGACGAGCGCATTGTGACCATCGAGGACGCAGCTGAAATTCGGCTGCACCAGCCTCACGTGATCACGCTCGAAGCCAGGCCTGCCAACATCGAAGGCGCCGGCCAGATCACCATTCGGGATCTGGTCCGCAACTCTCTGCGTATGCGGCCCGACCGAATCATCGTCGGTGAGGTCCGTGGGGCAGAGACCCTCGACATGCTCCAGGCCATGAACACCGGTCACGAAGGATCGCTCACCACGGTGCACTGCAACAGCCCGCGGGACGGTCTGGCCCGTTTGGAGACCATGGTCATGATGGCCGGCTACGACCTGCCGCTCAGGGCCATCCGCGCTCAGATCGCTTCGGCGCTCGACGTGATCATTCACATCGACCGCTTTGGCGACGGCAGCCGGAGAGTTACGCACATCTCGGAGGTTCAAGGAATGGAGGGCGACATCATCACCCTTCAGGACATCTACAAGTTCACGTTCGCCGAGGGCGGCCGGGAGTCGGCTCGCTCGACGGGCAGACTGCACCCGACCGGTCTTCGCCCGAAGATCATCGACAAGCTGCAGGAAGCAGGGGTCAACGTTCCTCCGAAGCTGCTGCGCCCCACCGCGGATGACAACATCCGCGCCGTCAACGCAGTGAACGGAAGGAGGGCATAGACGTGATTCCCATAGCCGCACTAATGGTGGGCATCGGCTTGATCGTCGTTGCCTACGGGGTAGTGCTCGGCGGCAAAAACCGCCGGGAGAAGTTGAGGCAACTCCTCGAGTTCGAGCTGATGGAGCCCACCAAGTCTCCAGAGGCGCTGTCCGATCTCATGGAGAAGGCCGGGGCCTACGCTGAGCGTGCCTTCGGAACGACCATGACCGCCGGCAAGCTTCGCGAGAGGCTGACCCAGGCGGGGTCGTCCCTCAAGGCGGGAGAGTACATGACGGTTCTCGCCTGTTTCAGCGGACTCTTCGGAATTATCACTGTGATGCTGAGCAAGTCCGTTATCGCAGGGCTTGTGGTCGCGGCGGCGACTCCGTTCTTCGGCCTGATCTACATGAAGTCGAAGGCCGCGAAGCGGTTGCAGAAACTCGAAGGCCAGCTTCCCGCCGTTCTGCAGCTGCTGGCCGGGTCTCTCGACTCCGGTTCCTCGCTGCTGCTGGCGATGGAGCTGGCAGGCGAGGAGGGTGACCCTCCGCTGGCGATTGAGCTCAAGCGGGTGGTTGCCGAAACTCGAGTCGGACGTCCTCTGCTCGAGGCCCTGGAGGCCATGGCACTTCGCGTGGGGTCCAGGGACATCAGCTGGACGGTCGAAGCCATCCGGATTCAGCACCAGACCGGAGGCAAGCTGGCCGACACGCTGCGAATCCTAGCCGACTTCATGCGTACCCGTGTCGAGGTAAGGGGCGAAATTCGAGCCCTTGCCGCCGAGGCCAAAATCTCGGGGAAGATCCTTACCGCTCTCCCCATCGGCATCGGTGCTTTTCTGTTCCTGTTCCGTCGCAACTACCTGGAGCCGCTGCTCAACACCGGGTTGGGCAGGCTCATGATCGCAGCTGCAATCGTAGGTATGGTCGTGGGTGCCTTGTGGATGCGCAAGATGACCCAAGTGGAGGTTTGAGATGAATGCTCTGTTACTGGCAATGAGTGTAATCGCCGTGGCGGGTGGCCTCTACATCGTCGCCACCGGTGTGGGTCGGGCGGTAACGTCCCGGCGTGTTGCCACACCGGCCACGGACATACTGATGAACGATGGACCAAGTTACGAAGACGTCGAGCGGCCGTTCTCGGTACGCCTGCTGGGGCCCGCATGGGACAACTTCAGGAATATCGGCCGGACGTTGACCCCAGGCTGGCAACTCAAGCGGGTACGGAGTCACGCCAAGCTGGCGGGACTCGGCCCCGGCGGAGTGGAGGGCGTTCTTGCTCTCAAGGCGGCGGCGGTTATCGGCGGTGCTACGCTCCTTCCGCTGGGATTGGCGGCTCTGGGCGCAGCCTTCGGAAGTGTCGTGCTGTGGGCAGCGATCGGTGGAGCCTTTGGGTTCTTCCTTCCCGACCTTTTCATCGCCCGCAAGGGCAAGGCCAGGCAGGAAGACATCCGCAGGACTCTTCCGGAAACCATCGACCTCATGGCCATCGCCGTGCAGGCCGGTATGGGCCTGGAAGGGGCCATGGAACTGGTTTCGCAGAAGCTGCCGGGAGCCCTGGGCGACGAGCTTCACCGCATGCTTCAGGAGGTCCAGCTGGGCGCCAGCCGGCGTCAAGCTCTCCAGAAGCTGCGCGAGCGTACCGAGGTCGGCGAGCTGTCCACCTTCTGTCTGGCCCTTATCCAGGCAGACACAATCGGTAGCCCGATTGCCGAGGTGCTGCAGGCCCACGCCGGCGAGATGCGGATGCTCCGACGCCAGCGAGCTCGTGAGACTGCGGCTAAGCTTCCTGTGAAGCTGCTGTTCCCGCTGCTGCTCACGATCTTCCCGGCTTTGCTGATTGTGATCATCGGCCCGGCGATCATCTCGATCGTCCAGGCGTTCACGGGTCCGCTCGGCTAAAAAGCGGTACAACAGATGTGAGACCCTTCGGCCCCGCCGGCCGGAGGGTCTCCTTCATTTACGGGCCTCCAAAATCGTTGCGGCCGCTGATACTAAGATCATCCAATGGGCGAAACAGATCAGGCCGCAGCCTCGCCGCTGCGGGCGATTCCGCAGGTGGAGCGTCTGAGCAACGCTCTGGACCCCTCGGCCCCCCACTGGCTGCGGGTTGAAGGATCTCGGAAGGCGGTTGCCTTTGCCACCGAGCAGATACTCGGCGGCGCACCCGCCCCTTCGTTCGAGGAGTTGGTGGCCACGGCGCAGGCGGTGGTCGTCGGCCATGGGCGCAAACGCCTCGTCCCATTGATCAACGCCACCGGCGTCCTGCTGCACACAAACCTGGGCCGGGCCCCTCTCAGCCGGGCGGCTCTCGAGGCAATCGAAGCAGTCTCCGCCGGATACTCCAACCTGGAGTACGATCTCAGCCGGGGCGCGCGGGGCAGCCGGTACGAACACTCGGCGGGCATGCTTGCCGCCATCACCGGCGCCGGAGCCGCACTTGTGGTGAACAACAACGCCGGAGCGGTCCTGCTGACGCTGAGGGCGCTGGCGCGCGGGCGCGAAGTGATCATCTCCCGCGGGGAGCTTATCGAGATAGGCGGCGAGTTCCGGATTCCCGAAATCATGGCGGAGTCGGGAGCGATACTGCGCGAGGTGGGGACCACCAACCGAACTCACCTGAGGGATTATCGGAAGGCCCTGGGTCCCGAGACCGGGGTGATCCTGAAGGTTCACCCCTCCAACTACGAGGTGACCGGGTTTACCGCATCGGTCTCCGGGCAGCGGCTGGCCCTTCTCGCCCATGAGCACGGCGTCAAGTTCGTCCACGATATCGGCAGCGGCCTGATCAGCCACACCATCGCGGGCGGGACCACGCCTGCCTGGCTCTCCAAGGAGCCGTCGGCCGTCGAAGCCATCGAGGAGGGCGCCGACATCGTTACGTTCTCCGGGGACAAGCTGTTTGGGGGTCCGCAGGCCGGACTGGTGGTGGGAACGCCGGAGGCAGTGGCCGCACTCAGGGAATCCAGCCTGCTGAGGACCCTGCGCACCGACAAGACAACCCTGGCGGCACTTGATGCCACCCTGCACGCCTACCGGGCAGGAGAAGAGTCGCAGCTTCCCTTCTGGAAGATGGCCCTGGCGCCGGCCGGCTTGCTGGAAGAGCGATCGAGAGCGGTCGTCGATGGATTGCCAGCCGGCGATTCGGTGATCGAGGTGGTCGACGGATTCTCCACCACGGGCGGCGGATCGGCGCCCAGCAGCCAGATCCCTACTCCGGTGATCCGCATCACTCCAGCCCGGCTGGCGGCCAAATCGTTCGCCGAAGGTCTCCGCGCAGCCAATCCGCCGGTGGTTGCCCGCATCGAGAGCGGGGCGGTCGAGCTGAACCTGCGCACAGTCGATCCGGAACAGGATGTTCATTTGCGGGACGCCATCGAAACGCTGCTCCGCTAGCGCCGCTCTTCGAACGGCAGCTCCTCCGAGGTGGGCTCCACCATCAACATCAATCCGGAGATGCCCTTGACCTTCACCGCCGTACCCTCCCCGATGGCCGCTCCCAGGGTTCTGGCTCGCCATAAGGTTCCTCGGGCCATCACCTGGCCGTCGGGCGAGATGTCGGTCCGTGCGATCCCAACCGCGCCCATTATTCCGTCCGCTCCGGGAAGGGGCCTGGCGGTACGCGCACGAATTGCCGAGGTCATCACCTGCATGAAGAACCCGAGGGTCATGAGGACGCCCAGGACCGCCGCCCAAAGGGGCAAATGCAAATCGGGGTGGGCACCGGAGTAGAGAAAGAGACTTCCCCCTATGAAGGCCGCGAGGCCGCCGATGCTGAAGGGGCCGAGACTCTGTATTCTCAGATCAATTCCCAAGGCAAGGAAGCTCAAAAGCAGCGCGGTCACGGCAAGCCAGTTGGTGGGCAGTGCCGTGAAGGAGTGGAAGCTGAAGATCAGCGCCACGCCGCCTCCCAGCCCGGCGGCTCCAATGCCGGGGTTGTACAGCTCGAAGATCACCCCAAAAAGCCCTACGAGGAGAAGCAGGTATGCGAACTCGGGGCGTGTCGCACTGTGGATGAGGCGCTCCAACACCGTCATCTTGACGAACCTCAGCATGAACGGCTGATCCGAGAAGGTCACGCGCCCCGAAGCGGAGCGCACGCTGACGCCCTTCAGGCCGGAGAGGAGCTCCTGGACGTTGGGCTCGATCCCATCGGCGAGTCCCAGCTCCACCGCCCGCTCCGCCGGGATCGCTTGCTGCTCCAGCCGGGACAGCGCGGCGCCGTCGACATTTCGCTCCGACCGAGCAACAACCCCGGCCAACAGCCGGCCACCGGCGGCCTCCGCCTCCTCGCTCAGTCCTCCAAAGTCCTTGAGGTCGAGCGGAATCGCAGGTCCGATGGTGGCGCCCGGAGACATCACGAGGTGGTGCCCTGCAAGAGCGAGCACTGCCGCCGCCGACCCCGCCCGGGCGTCGCCGGCGGCAACCCAGACGATTACCGGCACCCTGGAGTCAGCTATCGCATCCAGAGCAGGATCTATCGAAGCATCCAGGCCGCCGGGAGAGTCGATCCGAATGATCAGAGCCGCAGCCCCACTGGTCCCCGCTGCGTTGACCCGGCGCTCGATGAAGCTTACCGACGGCTCATCTGCAAACCCCGTGACCTCCATGTACTCGGCGACGTTGGAGTTGGCTTGGGCTCCAGCGGGCAGCGCCATCCACAACCACCCGAGCAGCATCAACACGGCGCCCGGGAGTGCAAGGCGGAGCGCTCTCACTGCGGTGGTGGCCCGCGGTTTCAATCGACCTCCCTAATCGTCCATATAATGCGTGCATGCTCAAGACCAACAAAATGACCCTGCAGGAGCTCAAGGCCCAGATCGCCAATCGTATAACCGATTATTCGATCCCCTCCGGGCAAGGAAGTGCCGGCACCTTGGAGATCTCTCTCGCAAATGGGGCGGCGCGCACCTTCCGTTCGCACTGGACCGGGTTCAGAATCACCTACAGCAAGCCCATCATCCTGTTAAAAGCCACGTTGACGGACGGCAGCTTTTGGTCGGAGGGGTACATCTCGCTGGACCAGCCCAGCTGGGTGCTGGCCTTTCGCAAGGAGCCCCACAAATCCCGGGGAACCGGAGCCGAGCGGCCCGACGACAAGTTTGCCGGCCAGCAATCGATCGAGACCTCCAAGGCGATCAGGACGAGCCAGGTGGAGGCGGGCCTGGTTGCCGACGAGGAGATCATCAGGTACGAAGACTTCGACTCGCCACAGGAGGCGATCGATGAGTTCTTCAACTACACGGCCTTCTACTGCCTGAGGTCCGTCAATGTGGAGTGGCCGCAGATGGGCTTCGTGGTGGATGCGTCGATCGACTGGGAGAACATCGAGGCGGGCTCCGGACCCGAAGCGCCGCCGGCAGCACTGGTGGACGAGGCTTTGCGCAAGTCGGACATCCTCTGGATCACTGTGGACACCGACCCGGTAAGAAAGCCGGTTCCCTGCTGGTTCCTGTACACGAGGGACAAGAAGCTGTTCGTGCTCTCCGGGGAGCCCGAGCAGAGAATTCCCTACGCCGCGCAGGCTCGGAAAGCTCATGTGGTGGTGCGCTGGAAGGGCCGGGACGCTCAGATGGTGGAGTTCGACGCCGGTATTCGCCCGATAACCGCCGCCGACAAGCAGGAGTTCGAGGAGGTCGGCCATCTGCTGGTGGCCAAGCGCCAGTCGGTGAGGGCCGGCGCCGCCGATTTGATCGCTTCCTGGATGCGAGACGGCGTGATTCTGGAGCTCACCCCCAAGGTTTGAGCCTGCCCAACCAACCGATCAACCTCGATCCTGAACAGATTGCTGCTGCTGCCTTCCTCTTACGGCTTTCCGCCCGCCCGCTGATCCTCGCAGGCCGCGGAGCCCTCGAGGCGGCTGCGGGCGATGAGCTGATCCGCCTGGCGGAGACGGTCGGGGCCCCGGTGGTGACGACCGCAGGCGGCAGGGATGCTTTCCCGCAGAGCCACCCCCTCGCGGCGGGAGTTGTTTTCGGCCAGCCCGAGGCGGCGGGCGTGCTGGCCGAGTCGGACATGGTGATCGCGGTCGGCACCGGCTTCTCCTCGCTCACGGGTCGGCGGAAACCCGACCTACCTGCGCAGATGATCCACGTCGACATCGACCCCGCACAGATCGACCGGTTGTACCCGGTGCGCAACGGCATAGTGGGCGACGCAAAAACCGCCCTGGAGCTAATACTGGCAGAGATCGAAAATGCCGCGCCCTTTAAAGCACTGGCCGATGCGCGCGCCGCCGAAGCCCCGGCTCGCGCAGCGCGGGCGCGGGAGTCTGTTCCCAGGAGCGGTTGATCGCCGCGTCCTCGGCTTTCAGGGCATCAGCCCGCCTGGCGGCGCTGGCGCTCCTTCCCATTGCCTACGGTTTCTTCGAGGCCCGCAGCTATCGAATCCGAACCTATCGAGTCCCCGTGCTCTCGCCCGGATCTAGCGACCTGACGATCCTCCAGCTGAGCGACTTTCATCTTCGCCGCAAGAAACGAAAGATGATCGGCTTTCTGGAATCGCTGCACGAGCGCAGCTTCGACCTGGTCTTCGCAACCGGCGACCTGCTCGGCGATCCCGACTCGGTCGACGCATGTCTGCACCTGCTCAATGGGATGCAAGGCACGGCAGCGAGGTGCTTCGTCTTCGGATCATCGGACTACTACGCACCCGTTCTGAAGAACTACCTCGACTACTTTTTCGGCAGGCGCCGGCACAGCACCGACCGAAACCCCACACGAAAGTTTCGTTCGGGGCTTCTGGAAGCAGGCTGGGTCGACCTGAACAACTCCCAGACCTTCCTCGAGCTCGAAGGCATCAGGATTCAGATGACCGGACTGGACGACCCCTATCTGCATCGCGACAACCGGAGGCTGCTGGTCCGGGACTCATCGGCCGGGATCGCGATCCTGGTGGTTCACGATCCTGCGCCCTATGCGGACGCCCGCCGTGCGGGGTACGACCTCGTGGTCGCCGGGCACACCCATGGCGGTCAGGTCAGAATGCCCTTCCTGGGGGCGCTGGTTACCAACTCGACGCTGCCTACCTCACTCGCCCGGGGCCTTTCGCACCTGGATCCCGGGTGGCTGTTCGTAAGCCCGGGTTTGGGAACCGGAAAGTACGCTCCATTTCGATTCTTGTGCCCGCCCGAAGCCTCCGTGATCCAACTGGTGCCTCAGCCGGATCCGGAGGAGTCCTGAGAATGGGACCTCTGCGATGACGGCACGGTCAAATTCCGCCTTGTCTTCTGCTGGGATCGTTCGTAAGCTCGCATGGAAGCGAAAGTAAGGGGCCCCACCAGAAGCCGCCCCGTGCTTGGCAGGAGGTTTAAATGTCCGGGCCGATCGTCTACATCGACAGCTCCGAGATCTTTGACGGCAAACTAAACGAGGTCAAGGCGGCCTTGGAGGAGCTGGTCAAATTCGTCGACGCAAACGAGCCCCAGCTAATCTCCTACAACGTCTTCCTCAACGCGGGCGGAACCCGGATGACCTTCGTCGCAATTCATCCCGACAGCGCCTCGGTGAAGCTCCATATGGATGTTGGAGAACCGGAATTTCGCAAGTTCACCGGGCTGATCAGGCTATTGAAGATCGACGTGTTCGGCGACGTCAGTGAGTCCGCGCTGGGACGGCTGAATCAGAAAGCGAGGATGTTGGGAAGTGGAACTGTGACCGCTCACAAGCTGTACGCCGGATTCAGTCGATAGAGCAGTCGGCTGGCCTAACCGGTCACCAGCGTTCCCAACGGATAACCGAGTCCTGGTCTTTCCACCCCCTGCTGAGCGAGCTCGACCGGCGATCCTTCGCGGGCAGGCCCAGAGTGACCAGACCTACGGGGACGACCTCCTCCGGAATTCCGAGAAGCTCTTTCAAGTCTGCGGTGCGGGCCTCGGAGAGTCCAAGGAAGCCCGCCGCCAAACCCTCATCGACCGCCGCCAGCAGCAGCAACATCAGCGAACAGCCCGCATCGACGTACCAGAACGGGACCGGCCACTGCTTTTCTCGACCCTCTGAGCCCAGCTTGTCGGGTTCGTTGTAGCGATCATGGTAGGCGGCTTCGCTCGTGCAGCAGACCACATGGACGGGGGCCACCGAGAGCCAGGGGTCGAATCCCCGAACAACATAACCGGGCTCCCCGCAAATCTCGGCGATTCGGCGGCGGAGTTCCTCCTGCTGTACCACCAGAAACGATTGGCCCTGGCTGAAGCCGGCGCTGGGCGCCCTCCGGGCTGCCCGGATGATCCGCTCAAGCTTGTCGGCAGCAATCGGGTCGGGCCGGTAGTTACGGACCATTCGCCGGCGGCGGACGACCTGTGCGAAATCCAAAGCGGGGCTCCTGGTGGGTGGTTTTGCCGCTCTACCCTAATGCGCCCGCGGCGGTAGCCACTAACTTCGGCGCTTTTGGTGAGTGAGCGTCAGCCCCCCAGGGTGTGAAGGTAGCCGGCGGAGACGTCGTTCAGGACCCACCCCCCTCGAGTGGCCACCGCCCTCGCCGAGTCGGTCGAACCTCCATCTCCGAGCTGGCCGATGTTGTTCAGCCCCCAACTCCACACCTTCCCGTCAATCGACAGTGCCGTGCTGTGGAGCCCACCTCCCGAAACCCAGGCGATCTTTCCCAGCTGCAGGCCCTGGCTGCGCGGGCAGGAGGGATCGCCGGAGCAGAGAACCGGGCCGGGAGATAGCCTGTCGGCCAGATCGGCGCCCCCGGCCTGATGGTAGGCGTTCCAGCCCCACGCCCAAACCGACCCGTCGTTGCGGAGGGCCACGGTGTGAATCATTCCCGCCGAGACCCTGTAAACATCGGAGATTCCTGTGATCCTCACCGGGGAGGAGCGATCGGTTCGGGTACCGTCACCGAGCTGCCCCAGACTGTTGTTGCCCCAGGCCCAGACCGACCCGTCGGTTTTGACCGCCAGTGAGTGATACAAGCCGCCCGTCACCGATGCCACGCCATCGATGGAGACTCTGACCGGAAGGGTGCGGGTGATCAGCGTTCCGTCGCCGAGCTCGCCGTAGGGGTTCCAGCCCCAGGCCCACACGCTACCGTCACGCTTGACCGCGAGACTGTGCCAGGTTCCCGCCGCGATTTCCACCACGTCCGTAAGACCCGGAACCTGAACCGGCGTGCTTCGATCCTGGACTGTCCCATCGCCCAGCTGGCCAAATCCGTTCCAACCCCACGACCACACGGTGCCGTCGCTCTTCACGGCCAGGCTGTGCAAGCCTCCGGCCGAGACCCCAACCACATCGTTCAACCCGGCAACTTTGATCGGGGAGTGCCTGTCGGTCAACGAGCCGTCGCCGAGCATCCCGAGAACGTTCCACCCAAAGGCCCAGGCACTGCCGTCGATGCCTACCGACAGGCTGTGAAGGAGGCCCGCAGACACCTGGCTGGAGGAAAGCGCAGGAGCTGCGCCCAGCGGGGTGTACAGGAAGGGAACCGCGAGGGCGCTGATCCCCAGCGCACCTACACCGTTGTATCCCCAGCCTGCAACCTGGACCACCCCGGAGACCTGGCCGATCGAGAGCGTGTAGGTCTTGTCGACCGACGGCAAGACGGAGAGGTTGTCGCTCGCCCGGACGTGAAAGGTCCCGGCGTTGCGGACCGTGAAGTCGATTTTCGGAGGGGTGGAGGTGCCCGGCGGATCGTTCGCTCTCAGTAGGATCCGTCCGTTGTTGCCATAAATCTGGACGACCGGGTCGATTCCGGAGGCGATATTCCCCACCGAGATCCGGTAGGTCTTACCGGCGGCCCCATCGAACCGGACCCAGTCGCTGTCGCCGGCGGCACAAAATGCGTACGCCTGGGTACCGCCCACCGGGATCGACCTTGCGCTGCCGGAGTTGTCATTGGGCTCGGTGGCCTGATCCGGACAGGGCTTGACCCCTCCCCCCACCAGGAACTTGTTGTTCGCGGTGTTCCATTTGGTGGCGAGATAGCTGCCGGCAGGAGGGTTGGCGTTGAAGTAGTCGTCGTAGTTGCAGTCGAAGCGGTCGGTCTCGCGCATCGGGTCCTGGCAGAGCATCTGCATCGCCGGGAAGTCGGGCTCGTCCGAGTAGCACATGAGGTCATGCTCGTCGGTGCAGTGCATGCCGCCGCTGGCGTGGGGGGCGCTCATCTGGACCCCGCCCATGTTGTGCATGTGCTCGTGGGCTGGAACGTCGCCCCCCCAACAACCGGCGTCGGTGCGGGCGTAGCTGGGACCGATGTTGTTGGCGTTGTCCTGGCCCGGCCGGTCGTCCAGCTCCACGGTGCTGACCCCGCAGTAGACGTTGGCGTCGACGAACATCATGTAGTTGCGATCCGTGCGGTAGTAGCCGCGGTCCTCCAACGCGCCGATAGTGCCGTTGAAGTGGTCGTCGGCACCGGCCGGGATCGTGACGTTAAGGACCACCGGGGCGCAGGTGGAGTCGTGGACGAAGCGGATGCGCCGGCTACCGCCGGTCTCCGCGGCGCTGGTGCGGTAGACCTGGTCGGCGGCGTTGGCCCAGAACAGGATCGACGACTTGAAGGTGGCAAACCTGTCGGGCACGTCGGAAGCTCGCACGTAAATTACCTGAGTCCGCGCTCCGGCAACGCCGTCTCCGTCACACGCGAAGGCGCTTGCCGCGGCCGTCCCGCGGGCGCCGGCGGTCCCCGCACGGGGGGGCGATGCGACCACCACGGGCTTGACGTCCACGTAGATGTTCTTGCCCGGAGGTGGAGGGTCGGCTCCGTGGCTGCAGCTATCGGATTCCGAGACGAACTCCAGGTCCTTGCTCTCGCACTTCTCCTTGACTTTCTTCTCCTCGGTGGGAGTCAGCTCTTTGGGCTCGGCAGACGTCGGCGGGGTGATGACCGGCGCGGGAGAAGGCTGCGCTTCCGCCGAGCCGGCGGGCGACAGTGGGAGGAACAGAACGGCAGGCAAGACGACGCACAGGATCAGTGCGAAAAGCCCTCCGCTCCCCCGGCGCGATGGCGTCCCCATACTCGAGCTCACCTTTCAGCTCGTTGAAACCCGTATGGATACCTATCGGCTCAAAACCCGATTGCTTAAGGAGAAAACTGAATTCGACGCCATTTTTTGGCGCCCGATCGGCCCCGGGTCGGGCTAGCCGGCCCTATGGAGCTCGATATCGATGAAGATCTGTTTGGCGCGGACCGATTTTCCGCTGGCGCTCGCCATGTCGATGCTGCGCCTATGCGTGCCCGTATAGCCGCTCTCCGACTTGGCACTGAAGATCATCTGCTTGGTCCCGCCTTCCGGTGGGAAGTCGAGCCGGTCAACATCGGTGCGGAGCTCGAGACCGATCGCATCCGGCCCGCCCATGTTTCCCTGAAAGATCGTGATCCAGTCGTCGAATGCGGGCGGACCGGTGACAGTGCACACCAGATCGGTCCACCCCTGGCCGATCGTTACCGTCATCTTGCGGGTTCCGCAGTCGGCGCTGAAGTCCGGGCGGGGGACGTCGAGATTGAGCGGTTTGACCGGGGGCATGAAGAGGGAGGCGCCCGGGCTGTCGACTTTGAAGCCCATGTCGTACCAGTCATAAGGGAGGTCGGGAGGAATTTGAATCGTAAGCGTCGAGCCCGCAACACCGTCGGGCGGCGGCGTCACGACTGAAGGGTTGAACGAGCAGGGAATGGGGCCGGGGACGACGTCGGTCGGAATGCCGGCCGATTTTCCAGGCTGTCCGCAGGTAAGTTTCGACGGGGCGCTGAACCCGTTGTGCGAGATGACTGTGCATCCGACGTTGAGAGTTTGCCCGCGTCCTACCGGAAGAGGGGGGGTGTTGTTCCAGATGTCGCAGCGGACGTCCGGCCCGGAGCCGGGTTGAGGCTGGCCGTCGGGCCCCTGGACCATGTTGTAGCGAGAGAAAGGATCGGCCGGATTCTCGACCACCGGAGCAAACTTCGGCACGGTCGGAGTCTTGATGACCGGCGTCGAAGCTGCGGGCGGTCGTACCGCAATCGGCGCGGCAACCGTGGCGGTAGGGTTCGCAAGTGAGGCCGGCGACGGCACGGGCGATAGCTCCGGGTCGGGCGTCTCGTCGAGCGAGTCGCGGCTCGCCGACGCTTTGTCGATCAATCTGCTCGACTGCAAGCCGGTAGAGTCGCCCAAAGTAGCGGCTTCCGAGGCCTTTACGACCATCACGGCGATCATGCAGACACCGACCAACGCGGCGATGCCGCCCGCCCAGTAGACGTGGTGGCGTGAAAGATCAATCCTGAGTTTGTGGAATTTCATACCAGTACTATCGGCACGAAAACCCGTTTGCTTAAGACTGAGAAAAGTTGGTCGCCTGTCCCGGCAAGGGCCAAAGTGAACGACGACCCGATGCCCCGGGCGGCTTCCTGTGGGGGCCTTCCTAGAATCTGATATTTCTTGGTCGGGATGGCGGGATTTGAACCCACGACCTCCTCGTCCCGAACGAGGCGCG
>JBBDRH010000441.1:0-14627 GCA_040905645.1 Actinomycetota bacterium | reverse complement strand
CTCGCCGGGACCTCCCCCAAGAACCAAACCCAGGTCGCGGGGAAACCGGTCTGGACTCCGCCCAAACCAGACCTCGGCACGGCCGGTTTCACCGGGCAACCCCTTAGTGAATGTGCCAACGCATTTCGGGCAATGGAGAGCTGTCGACTTCGTCTGGGCTAACGGCTCGGCTCGTCAGCACCGCCGAAGGGAGTGGGTTGCAGGGCGCCGGTTAACCGGGTCAGGATGTCTCATTTTCTTTGCGGGTGCGTGGTTCACCCCTGCCAAGGCCAGCCAGGCGTAATGGCAAGTGCTCGTCAAGCAGGACCGCGCACGCGTAGCCGAGGCCTCGATCTCCTCCAAGACGACGATCACCTGCTCGCGTGTAACGGAGGGAAAATCCTCTAGGAACTCCTCGACACTGTGGTCGCCTTCCAAATAGTCGATGAGGTTCCGCAGCGGTACGCGCGTGCCAACGAAGACCGGTTTTCCACCCACGATCTCTGGGTCTGAATGCACGACCGCACTCACGTTCATCCCCTTCAGAATACGCTAGACCTTCGTCTGGCAGCGGATCGCGGTATCAACGGACACCGGCCAGCGAAGCGCCCGGTGTCCGTTGAATGCAGCATTTTTAGGCCGTGGCGGCGCGGAAATTCCTGAGCATTGGTGACCTCCCGTGGCGATTGACTTAATTGTGAAAGGACGTTCTCAAGACGCTGCCGCCAGATAGGTTGGTCAGACCACAACTGAACAGGCACTCTCAGGACATTGACCAAAAGATCTCCAGGGGGGAAGTCACCCTCAGCCAGAGGTTCCCGGGTTAGCAAGTCCAGAGCGATCAGAATGAGCCAATCCAGGCCGATCTAGTGTCCGGGCCTCCAACTACGGTGGAGCGGTCGGGGAAATCACCCGATTCACCAGTGCGGCCCAGGTCTACCGGCTGAGCGGTCTGGTTCCCAAGGCTCTACGAGTCGGCGGGCAAACATCGCTGCGGCATGGCGATCAGCCGGGCGGGCAAGGTCAAACTGCGAGAGGCGATCCTCGGAGCGCCTCCGCGATAGTAGTCGGCGATCTGCTAGCCGGTCATGCCGAGTTGGGCGGCCACCCCGGTGGCGTCAAAGTACGACCGCTCTTCGGTGATGAGCCCATCCGAGCCAAGAGTCCAAAACACTGCGGCTTCGTAGGACATCTGCCGCCCCGTCGCCGGCATCTCTCCACCGGGCATGGCCAATGGACCGTCATTCGTCCCTTCGACCATAACGACGAAGGCGACTCGATCACCAGCCTCGATCACGGCACCGACCTGCTGCCAGTTCATGTCCGGGAAAGCCCGCAGGACGCCTTCGAGCAGCGCTTGTGCAGCAGGCCGGCCCTTCGTTGGCTCAGGAAAGAACGGATCATGGATCACCGCATCCTCGGCGAAGAGCGCCGCGAACCGGGAGGGGTCCTTCCGGTTGACGGCTTCGACATATTGACGCACTAGCGTGTCTCCAGACATCGGGTTCTCCTCTAGCGCTTGGCTTCTCGGGACAGGACCAGCCTGGCCCCGCCGTACGCCCATGTCGATACCAGAGTTCTGGTATTCACTCGGGACAAGCGGCGAGCCTGTTGGAGAATGATGCGAGAGAGGTGCCGAGCCTGGCTGACCGGCAGCTTCACAGCTCGGACACCACGCTCCGTCAGGGCCCCGGCTTGGAAGAACGTCCTGACGACAAGCTAGCGGGGCTGTTGTCAACGCACGGAGCGTAGCGGGCCACCGCGGATCGGCTTCTCGACGTGTACCCGCTGCCCGTTGTCCTGGACCCGTGGATCGAAGTTCTCGAAGAAGACCGTCCCCACCAACTCCCGCCGGCTGTGCACCTCGAACTTCTCGAAGATGCTCTTGAGGTGCTGCTGGACGGTGTGTGGAGATATCCCCAGGTCGGTGGCGATTTGGGCCGTGGAGCCGCCCTGTAGGACGAATCGCGTGACCTCCTGCTCTCTCGCGGTGAGGCCATAGACTGCCATCAGCAGCGGGGTGATCCGGTCCTGGTGGGCCGGCTCGATGATGACCGCGGCCTTCGAGGTACCTTCTACCCGGATCACGGCGGCATGGACGGAAAGCCAGCGGCCGCCGACAGAACGGACCCGGACGGTGGATTCGCTGCCCCAGCCGATGCCGCGGACCCCGTCGAGCGCGACAGATGCCACGGAGGCGACCGACGCCGGCAACGGACCGCGGACGGGTCGACCGGGCAACTCAGCGAGCCATCGATCTGCTACGGTGCTGAGTGAGTCAATCTCCCCATAGGCGTCGAGAACCACCAGCCCGGGCGCATCCGGGAGCTCCGGATCAGTCGCCTCACCGATGAGGAGTCCACGGCGTATTCCCTCGGCGAGGTGCGGCGCCACCATTGCCATGAACTCGATCTCGTCGGAATCGAACTCGGGTTGCCCCGGACCACGGTTGAGTCGCACGGTGCCCCAGAACTCGCCGGAGCGAGCGCGCAGGGCGACGAGCATCTCCTGGGCCAGGCCCTCGTCCACCATGTACTCGCGGTAGATGCGGCTTCGCTCCGGATCGCCTCCGGTCACCTCGTGCAGAGTCTGGACACCACGCGGGTGCCTGATGGCTTCGTCGTACTTGTTCAGATCGTCATCGAGGTACTCCCAGCGCATCACCGCGCGGGTGTCGAGGCCGCAGCCCTCGCCGCCGTAGTCGCTAGTGATCAGCCGCGACTCGGGGTCGAGGGTGTACCAGTACGGACACCGCAAATGGTCGGTCCCGTTGGGCACCGCCGGAGCGAGGTCTACGCTCGCCTCGTCAAGGAACGCGGCCACGTCGAGACCTGCGCTCCTCAGTCGTTGGATCCGGTCCAACGCGCGCTCTTTCGCGTACCCGCTCATACCTCAATCTCCAGTATGGCTCTCCGCGATTAAGCGCAGCGACGTACTGGCTGATCCTAACGCATTCGAGGCCGCGGGCAAGATCAGGCGCTCGTCATTGATGCGGCTGTCCTACGGGAGTCGACCTGGACCGGTCCGTGGTGGGAGCCCAGCAGTCGGCCGGTCGTTGTGGTGTGGGCGAAGGGAACCTGGCGATGCGCGAGCCGCCGTGCAAGGAGCGCAATACCCAGCCGTCGAACGCTCGCCGGCCACCACCGATCCGGATAACTACTCTGCGATGGATGTATTTGCTTCCCAAGGAACGGAAGGCTGCCCAGCAGCGCGCTACTCGTTAGCCCGAACTGGATAACGCGCCCGGGCTCCGTATAACACGCCTTCGGCGGGCTAAGCGAGTGTTGTGATCGGTCATGTCCGGTTGTTATCGGTCATGTCCGTTGACAACTGAGGCATCACTCATATCCCCCCCAAAGACCGGATCCCAGCTCGGCCGGTCTCACCGGGCGAACTAGAGGATTGTTATCAGCCCCGGGCAGCACCTATGGGTTCCTTCACCCCCGAAGGGGTCGGAATCTCCGGGTCGTGCAGCTCCTCCAGCTCTTTTTCGGCCAGCCGTACGAATGTCCGAAACGCGCGGTCGGCGAGTTTCCCACCCTTGTCCTCTCCCAGGTTGGCGAGCACCTGCAGAGCAAAGGCCATCACGGTCCGCGAGCTCATCCCGAACTGGCACATCACCCGGAACAGCTCGGGTTTGCTGATGCCCCTGAGGAAGACGCGCCCCAGGCGGAAATAACCCGCATAAATATCGTGCAGAGCAATCCGGTACTCGTGAATCTCGGCCGAGGCGCCGTGGGCGAGCGCAGTGCTCACCATCGCGGCAGCCAGCTTCCCGGTCTCGAGGGCGTACTCGATGCCCTCGCCGTTGAACGGGTTGATCATCCCGGCGGCATCGCCGATCAGAAGATAGCCATCTCCGTAGGGCTTGGTCACGCTGCCCCCCAGCGGAAGCCGCGCCGACTTGTACGGCTCGGTCTGGGTCTCGTGGGTGATCCCGTATGACTTCGGCAGCACGTCGATGAAGTCGTGCTGAAGGCGGTTCAAATTCACGTTGAGGGTCCTCTTGGAGCTCTGAAGGATGCCCACCCCGACATTGAGAGTGCCGTCGCCACAGGGAAAGAGCCAGCCGTAGCCCGGCAGAAGAAGGTCGTCCTTGCGCAGCTCCAGCCACGATTCGATGAAATCGTCGTCGTGTCTGTCGCTGCGGTAGTAGGTGCGAATTCCCAGGCCGAGCGGGTAGGAGGGGTTAAATCGGATGCCCAGGGCACGGCCGAAGGGAGACGAGGCGCCGTCGGCCACGATAGTGAACGGCGCCAGGAGCTTGCCCTCGTCGGTCTGGACCACGCCGCCCCCCTCAGACTTCTCTTTGCGCACCCACTTGACCCCGGTCAGCCTGCCCTTATCGAAAAGGGGTTCGGCAGCCTCGGTCTCGTCGCGGATCTCGGCACCGGCCGCCCTGGCTCTGTCGGTTATCTCGGCGTCCAGAATGCTTCGGCGGCGCACCAGGCCGTAAGGGGGGAAGTTGCTGAGCTGCGGCCAGTCCAGCTCCATGCTCTTCCCGGCGCCCAGCACCCTCAGACCTCGGATGTGGTGGTATCGGAGGCCCTTGAGGTCAACCCCCATCTCGTCCAGGGACTTCGCGGAACGAGGAGTCAGGCCGTCTCCGCAGACCTTGTCGCGAGGCAGCTTCTTGCGCTCGAGGAGCACCACCTTGAGCCCCGCCGAGGCGAGGTGGTATGCGGCGGCCGAGCCTCCGGGACCTGCTCCAACGACTATCGCGTCGTACTCGCTCAGCGAAGCCTCCGATTGAAAAGTTCCTGTCGCACAACGTATGCCTTGCTTCAGGTGTGCTGGGATCAAGTCTACCGTCGTGGCGAAGATCGCCTTGGGCGATGGGATAATGCCTGCATGTCTCCCACCGCTCGTTTTTCCCTCGCCGCGGGGGTGGTGATTGTGGCCATCGCCGGCTTGATCGTGTGGTCTCTGCAGTCATCGACCGCCTATTACAAGACCCCGACCGAGCTGATGTCGGGCGCCCAGCCCGCCGAGCAGAACGTCAGAGTGGCCGGGAGAGTGGTGGACGGCTCGATAGTCAACGAGGGCGCCACCACCCGGTTTGCCCTCACCGATGGGGTGACCGCCCTGACCGTCACCACCCAGGACGTGCTGCCGGACACCTTCGCCGCCGACATCGAGACGGTGGCCGAGGGAGGCCTGACCGAGCCCGGGTTGTTCACGGCTTCGACCGTCCTGGTGAAGTGTCCCTCCAAGTTCGAGGCCGAGCTGGCAGCCGGCACCCCCTGATCTGATGGACCTGGGAGCCTTCGGCCGGGCGATTCTGCTGGCTGCATTCTTCTGCGCCGCTGTGTCCCTGGTGTTTTCGACGGCTTCCGCCCGCCGGCGGGATGAACGCCTGGCGGTGTCGGGCCGGCGGGCCCTGTACTCGGCCGTGATCCTCGTTACGGCGGCGTCGTTGCTGATGGTCGCCGCCCTGTTTGCCAGGGACTTCTCGCTCGGATATGTGGCCAGGTACAGCAGCCGGTCGACTACTCCGGTCTACACCCTCACCGCATTGTGGGCGGGCATGGAGGGGTCCCTGCTGTTCTGGACCCTTTTGACCTGCATATACGCGGCAACCGCAGCGGCGGTGCAGCGCAAGCGCCGCCCCGAGCTGACCCCCATCGCCACGGCGGTCCTTTCCTGCATTGTCGCCTTCTTCCTGGGCCTGCTGGCCTTTGCGGCCAACCCGTTTGCCACCGTTTCGCCGATTCCGCCGGACGGCTCCGGATTGAACCCCCTGCTCCAGTCGCCGTTCATGGCGATACATCCGGTGCTTCTCTATCTCGGGTTCACCGGCTTCGCCGTGCCTTTCGCGTTTGCGTTCGCATCGCTCGTCACCGGCCGCCTGGACGTCGGCTGGTTCACCTCCACCAGGCGGTGGACGGTGGTGGCGTGGTCGTTCCTCACGATCGGGATCATCCTCGGAGGCGCGTGGGCCTACATGGAGCTGGGCTGGGGGGGCTACTGGGCGTGGGACCCGGTGGAGAATGCAAGCCTTCTACCCTGGCTGACCGGCACCGCTTTCCTCCACTCGGTGATGATCCAGGAGCGCCGGCAGATGCTGAAGGTGTGGAACGTCGCGCTGATTCTCGGTACCTACTGCCTGGCGATCTTCGGGACCTTCCTGACCCGCTCGGGGCTGCTCTCCTCGGTTCATACGTTCAGCGAGTCACCCATCGGAAAGATGTTCCTGCCCTTCCTGGCGGTGATGCTGGTGGTCGCGTTTGGCCTCCTGGGCTACCGGTACGAGAAGCTGCGCTCGCACCGCCACCTGGAATCGATGTTCTCCCGGGAAGCGATGTTTTTGTTCAACAACCTGCTTCTGGTGACGATCGCTTTTACGGTTCTATGGGGAACGCTCTATCCGGTGTTCGTCGAGGCGCTCTCCGGGGACAAGATCTCGGTTGGCCCCCCCTTCTTCAACACCGTGGTGGGGCCGATGGCGCTCGCCCTTGTCGGCTTGGCGGGGATCGGGCCGCTCGTGGCCTGGCGGAGGGGGTCGGGGCGGAGCCTGAAGCGCCAGATAGCGGTTCCGGCGATCTCGGGAGCCTTCACGATCGTTGTGCTGGCGCTCTTGCAGGTGCGATCCGCCGGAGCGATGTTCGGGCTGGGCCTCACCGTGTTCGTCGCCACCGCCACCCTCGGCGAGTTCGCCCGGGGGGCCGCGGCTCACCGGGGGGCCAGGCCGTTTGGGCTCCTCAAGGGACTCGTCACTGTCGTGGGGGGCAATCGCCGGCGCTATGGCGGCTACATAGTTCACCTGGGCGTGGTTCTGATATGCCTCGGGATATCGGGAACGGCATTCAGGTTGACCTGGTCGGGAGTTCTGGCGCCGGGCGACACGTTCTCGCTGGGGAGCTACGACATCGGGTACGAATCCGCTCGCACCTTCGAAACGGACGAGAAGCAGGTCAAGATGGCGGTTATGTCGGTCGGTCGGGACGGCAAGAAGGTCGCCGAGCTCACTCCCCAACGCAACCTGCACTTTGCCCAGAATCAGCCTCAGTCGGAGATCGGCCTGAGGACCACCCTGTCCGAGGATCTTTACCTGGTCCTCACCCAGATGGATGCCCAGAACCGGGTGACCCTGCGGGCATGGTTGAACCCTCTGGTGGCGTGGATCTGGATCGGCGGGGCGTTCATGGCACTCGGGATGTTGGTGATCCTCTCCGGCAGGCCGCCCGAACAGCGCCGGGTGAGCTCCAAGGTGCGCGAGGCCGAGAGGGTGGCAATCCCAGCATGAAGGCTGCCGTAGTCGCGGTATCGGTCTTCGCAGCGCTCATCGCCCTGCTGTTCGGCACCTCAGGCCCCGATCCCGACTCAGTCCCGACTGCCGAGGAGGTTGCCGGAAGGACGATGTCGCCGTTCTGTGAAGGGCTGACCCTCAACGAGTGCCCCCACTCGAAGTCGACTGCGCTGCGCGCCCAAATCGAGTCCATGGTCGGCGAAGGTTCCACCAACCGCGAGATCGACGAGTGGATGGCCCGCAACTACGGGATCGCCTCCCAGGGAAGGCCCGGCGCCGGGCTGGCGTGGCTGGCTCCTCCGGCGCTGGCGGTTCTGGGTCTGATCGCCGTATTTGGCGTGATCCGCGGGCGTAAGACGCCCCCGACCATCACGGAGCTCCCTGCGGTAGAGCTGAGCGACGACGACGAGGCGAGGTTCACGGCGGACTTCCAGGGCTACACGAGGGGCTCGGAATGATGGAGGAGGCGATCGTGGTGATTGCGACGATGTGTCTGGCGGCCTGGATCATCGTGCCCTTGCGAAGCCAGAAAACCGCGGCGCCGATCCACGACGACCAGTTGAGCGACCTGATCGACGCCAAACAGAGCGTCTACCGCTCCCTGATCGACCTGGAGCTCGATCACGAGCTCGGGAAGCTGGCGCCCGACGACTACGCCCGGCTGCGACTTCAGGGAAAACAGGAGGCTTTGGACCTGATCCGGCAGATCGACGACGCCCCCGACGACTCGGATGAGATGACACTGGAAGCGGAGATCAAAGCGGCCCGGGCCCGTCTGCGCCGGGAATGATCCGCCGCTCCCTGCATGTTCTGCTGGCAGTCGGGTTACTGAGTACGGCGGGCGGTCCTCCCGCTCACGCCGCGACCCTGTCGGGAAAACTCGTCATGGGAACGGCCGGCGCCCCCCTTCCCGGGGGCCTCAAGGTGACGGTCGTGGAGATCGCCCCCTCGGGCGACATGGGCTCGCCTCAACACGTCCCCGCCGCGCCGGACGGCTCCTACAGCTTCGAGGGCGATGCCGGGCTGAGCCACCTCATCGGCACCATCTACCAGGAGTCGACCTACAGCATGATTGCCGAGCCCGGCGAGCTGCCGGCCAAGGAGCTCATAGTCTACGAAACCACCCAGGACGTCTCGGTGGTGGAGGTGGTTTCCGACACGATGACCGTGATCGCCAGCGAGCGGGAAAACGAGCCGGATGTCTTCGAGGTCCTGCAGCTGCTGAGGTTCCGCAACGACTCGGATCGAACCTACACCGGCGAGACCGGGGAGGACGCGGTGCTCAGGCTGCCCGTTCCGGAGTCGGTTTTCGACCTGGCGCCGGGCTCGGAGGACTCTGCAGGGTTGGCGATGACACCGCGCGGTCTGGCAGCCACGGTAGCCTTGCAGCCGGGAGAGCTTTCGATTCCGTACATCTACAAGGTCAAGGTTCCTCGCTCCGGGTGGCAGCTGCGCAGGGAGGTCCTCTACCCCACCCGCACTGCCGACCTGCTGATCGGCGAGGGACTCGAGCTGAATGCCGCTCCGGGCTTCGAGTTTCAGGAGAAAGCCGACCTGGGCAAAAGCTACGACCGCTACCGGTCGGAGTCGCTCACACCCGGCGAGGTGGTCGCTGCCGACATCGGCTTCGGAACCGCCTCCGGCGGGAAGGGGATCTGGTACGGCATGGGGACGATGTTCGCGGTGCTCGCAACCGCTCTGCTGGCCGCCGCTCTCGCCATGCGGCGCCGAAAGCTGGAAAAACCAAAGGTGAGGGCTTCCGCCCCCGCACCCTCCCGAAACGAGCTCATCGACCGGGTGGCCCGCCTCGACGAATCCTTCGATGCCGGCGGGCTGGATCCGTCTCAATACGAAACCGAGCGATCTAAGCTCGTGGCGCAGCTCTTGGAGCAACCCGCACCGGTCTCCGCACGGGAAACACCGGCACCTTGATCGAGCTCAACAACCTGGTCAAGCGCTTTGGAGCCGTGCGGGCGCTGGACGGGGTGAGCCTGGAGGTCTCCCCAGGAAGCACGGTGGCAATCTTCGGCGCCAACGGCTCCGGCAAGTCCACGCTCCTGAGGGTCGTCGCCGGCCTTTTGAGGCCCACCACGGGAACGGTAGCGCTGGCCGGAGGGGATCCGAGGGCCGCCAAGGCCCGCATCGGCTACTTGGGACACAACCCCCACCTCTACCCCTACCTCTCCGCCACCGAGAACCTGCTCTTCTACGCCCGGCTCTACGGAGTCGACATCTCCCGGACCCAGGACCTGCTGTGGAGGGTGGGGCTCATTCACAAGCTCGACGCGCAGGTCCGAACCCTCTCCAGAGGCGAGACCCAGAGGCTTGGACTGGCCCGCTCCCTGCTCCACGATCCCGACTACCTGCTGCTCGATGAGCCGTTATCGGGCCTCGACAAAGCGGCCATCGATGATTTCCCCGCCCTGATCGCACGTCCGGGCCGCACCACATTGATGTCCACGCACGACGAGGTCATGGGCCGCGCCCTGGCGGAGCGGTGCGTCACGCTCAGCCTCGGCCGGCTGTCGGCGCCGTGACCGTGGCGGTGGCGGCCCCGTGAGACGCGTGATGGGGCTGGCGGCGAACGACCTGCTCTCCGAGGCGCGGGGCAAGCAGATCGTCATGGTGATGGTGCTGTTCGGGCTCAGCCTGGTTTTTCTGCTCACCTTCGCTCTTCCCCCCGGAGCGATCAGGGCCCCCCTCCCCGGCCCGCAGGCCGGCTCGGTGCCGGCCAGGGAAATCACCGGAACCCTGATCTGGACGACGATCTTTTTTGCCGCAGTCATCGGCTTCGGGAGAGGCGTTTCGGTCGACAGCCAGTCCGGCGCCAGGGAGGGGCTGCTGCTTGCCCCCATCGATCCGGCGGCCCTGTTCGCCGGGAAGCTGATAGCCAACCTCGTCTTCCTTCTCGCCACCGAGGCGTTGGTGATCCCGCTCTTTATGGTCTTCGCCAACATCGACTTCGATCTGCTGTTCCCGGGCATCCTGGGCGTGGCTCTCGCCGCAACCGTTGGTCTGGCGGCAGTCGGCACGTTGTTCGGGGCGGCGTCGCTGTACTCGGAGGCTCGGTCGATGATGATGCCGCTGCTGCTCTTCCCGTTTGCGCTGCCCGTGGTGCTGGCTGCCTCGAAGCTGACCTCCGCCCTGCTGATCGATGGCGGGGCCGCTTCCGAGCAGCGCTGGTTTATCCTGTTGGCGGTTTTCGACATCGTGTTTCTGACCATCGGAGCTGTCACGTTCGAGTTCGTGATCCAAGAATGAAAAACGACCCCCTGGCCTTTACCGAGAAGCTTTTGGCTGCAGGGTTGGCGGCCGGGCTCATTGCCGTGTTCTTCTGGGTGCCTACCGAGTTGTTTCAGGGAGTGAGCCAGAGGATCTTCTACGTTCACGTCCCATCGGCCTGGGTGGCCTATCTGGCGTTTGCGGTGGTCCTGCTCGGCTCGATTGCCTACCTGCGCACCTCGGATGCTCGATGGGACTGGGTGGCTCACGCCAGCGCCAAGGTGGGAGTCCTCTTCACCAGCCTGAACTTGGTGACCGGGATGCTCTGGGGACGGCCCATCTGGGGCACCTACTGGGTCTGGGATCCGAGGCTCACGCTTACTCTGGTCCTTCTGGTGATCTATCTGGGGTACCTGGCCTTCAGAGCCACGGCGAGCGACTCGACCAGGGGGGCAAGGATCGCTTCGGTCATTGGAATCGCCGGGTTTCTGGTGGTTCCACTCGTCCATTTTTCGGTCGATTGGTGGCGGGGCCAGCATCCCGCCCGGACGGTGTTCAGACCCGAGTCTGCCCCTGCGATGCCGTCGAGCATGTTGATCACACTGCTCTACATGGTGGCGATGTTCACGCTCGCCTACATCGTTTTCCTCGCACTGGGCGTGCGCATGCTTCGCCTCGAGTCGGAGGTCGAGGAGCTGGAGTCAAACGCGCCTCCTTCCCGGATCCACCCACAACCTTCCGTAACTGGGGACTAGCATGAACAATACGGCTGGTCCAGAGAAAGCTGTGCGAAGCGAATCCAATCGAAGCCGTTGGGCCTTACTCCGGTCGACCGAACGAACGAAGCGAGTGAGTGTCGCCGTGGTCCGAAGCGACGAAGGAGCGTAGGCCGTGGATGACGTGGGTTATTTAGGGGTCGCATTCGTACTGGTGTGGTTCGGTATCGTTGTTTTTCTGATCTCGGTCACCAGGCGCCAGAAGGCGCTCGAGAAGCGGGTGGAGGAGTTGCGGAGGACCGCCAATCGTGGTCCAGTTGAGTAGAATCGTCGACCCGGGGGCCACACTTTCGCCGCGGTTCGCTCGGCTATAATGCGCCCGTCGGCCTAGAAAAGAAGGAATTGAGCTTTGAGCAGGCAACCTGAAAGAGAGTGGACCTGGGCAAGAGCCATCATCGTTGCCAGCCTGATCACAGCCGCGCTTCTGGTCACACTCGGCTTCCTTCCCTCCATAATTCGGTACACGTGGGACAACAACACGGATGCGATGATCGGCTTCATCGCCGATAAGACCGGCTTCGAATTCAAAGACACCTACACGATGGTGAGGATCCACGACGCAATCGCCATGGGCCTCCAAACCTTCATCTTTGCCATTCCCATCGCTGCGACCTACATCCTGGGCGAGCGGCGCCGCCGCCGGTTAGGCCTGCGGGGAAGCGATGCGGTCAAGGGATACCTTCCGGGCAAATGAGCCTCCCCCAGGACCCGTTCAGCCAGAAGAACGACATCGAAAAGCCGCGCCTGCGTACCGACTACGTCATGCAGGACGTGGAGTCGACCTGGCTGAAGTCGGTTCGCAAACCGCCCCGGTACATCGGTCTCATTCCCGAACTGTGTATTCTCTGCGAGGGTTGCGTCGACATCTGCCCCTGGTACTGCATCTTCATGCTCACCCCCGAAATCGTTTCGGAGGCCGGCTCGGAGGAGGTCGCCAGGGACATGAAGCCAAAGGACATTCTGTTTGTGATCGACGACGACGCCTGCACTCGCTGTCTGCTGTGTGTAGAGCGCTGCCCAACCGGTGCACTGACCATCGGCAGGCTCGAGGCACCGAAAGGCGGGGGCCGCGCCATGGGTAAGGTGCCCGAGGCGGCAAGCTAGATATTTGACCGGATCTGACTTCTGACTGATTAAGGAGAGCTGGTGGCAACAAGGCTGAAGGAAAAGCTGGGTGTCGTGCGTCACCCGGTGGGCTTGCTGAAGAGCGCGTTTGACGGTCTGAGGGGCGGCCAGGTTTGGCGGTCGATTTTTCGTCCGGGCTCCGTCCTCACCAAGGGCTATCAGGACTCGCCGAGAAACCGCGCCTATGTCGTGATGAACTCCGTCGTGTACCACCTTCACCCTGTGAAGGTGAAGCGTCACGGCATCAAGCTCTCCTACACCCTTTGCCTGGGAGGTCTTTCCTTCTTCCTCTTCATATTTCTGACGATCACCGGCATCTTCCTCATGTTCTTCTACCGACCCTCCACCGAGGTGGTCTACACCGACATGGTGGGACTGCACACCTCGATTCCGTTCGGACTGCTCGTGCGCAACCTGCACCGCTGGGGCGCTCACCTGATGGTGGTGACGGTTTTCCTGCACATGTCCCGCGTGTTCTACACCGGCTCCTACAAGCCGCCTCGGGAGTTCAATTGGGTCATCGGCGTCACGCTCTTGCTGGTCACTCTGCTGCTTGCGTTCACCGGATACCTGCTTCCCTGGGACCAGCTTGCAATCTGGGCGGTCACCGTCGGTACCCAGATGGCTTACGAGTCGCCTTTGATTGGAAAAGAAGTGTCGTTCGTGCTCTTGGGAGGTGTGCAGATCGGACCCGAAACCCTGATCCGCTGGTATACGCTTCACGTCCTCGCGCTTCCGTTCGTCATCGTCATTCAGATGGCTGTCCACTTCTGGCGAGTGCGCAAGGATGGCGGCATCTCGGGGCCACTTTAGAAATGGTTAAGATGCGGTAATGCCGACACCCGACGAAATTTACGATCAGACGCTCGCCGAGGAGCAGGCCAAGGGGTCTTCTCCTCAGGTCGCCGAGGCCAGGGCAAAAGCAGCACGGCATCGGGCACGAAAAGCCGAGACTTCCGGCACGGCGCCGGTGGACCCTGCATCGGCGAAGCCTGCCGCAGCAGCGGCACCCCAGGCTGAAGCCGCTCCCGCGGCGGCAGCCGTAGCCAAAGAGCCTGCAACAGTCTCGGCACCGGCGGCCGCGGCACAAGCAGCTGTAGCGGCACCGGCGGCGGCGGCACAAGCAGCTGTAGCGGCACCGGCGGCGGCACCGGCGGCGGCGGCCGCCCCTACGGGACGCCGCGCCGCAGCACGGGCTGCGGTGGGAGGTGGCGAGGCTGCACCGGACCGGATCCAGCGTCTGCTTGCAGTGGTCAAGCCGGAATCGATCCAACGGGTGGAGAAGGAACCGATCGACCGGGTCAACGCTTGGCCTCACCTCATGGCTTCCGAGTTCCTGGCGTTGCTGGCGGTCACAGCTTTTCTGGTGGTCTTCTCGACCTTCGTGAACGCTCCTTTCCGCGAGCTGGCGAACATCAATGTGACGCCTAACCCCTCGAAGGCCCCGTGGTACTTCCTGGGCCTTCAGGAGCTGCTCAGATACTTCCACCCGCAGGTGGCCGGTGTGCTCATCCCGCAGTGGATCATCCTTGGGCTGATGGCCGCTCCCTACATCGACCGCAACCCTTCGAACAAGCCGGAAGACCGTAAGCTGGCCATCTCACTCTTTACGATCTTCATCCTGATGTTCGCCATTCTGGGAATGCTAGGTTCAATCTTCAGGGGACCGGGGTTCAACTTCGTTTATCCATGGGACGCGGGGATCTTTTTCGAACTATGACGCCAATACAGTTTGCTTTCATCATCGGAATCGTTTCGCTTGGAGCGTGGGCAGTCTTCGCCGCGCTGGCTCGCCGGCAGTCTCGGCCGCCCTCCGCCGAAGTAGCCGGCGCGGGAGGGTTGGATGTGCCCGAGCCGCGGCCGCTCCTTCGAGGGCCTGACATCTCCGATGTCGGCCGCCGCAAGTTCCTGCTGCGTGCGCTGGGTTTTGCTTTCCTGGCAGGACTGGCGCAGTTTGCGCTTGTTTCCATCGACTTCCTGTTCCCCCGACTGCGGGGAGGCTTCGGCTCCAAGCTGGACGTCGGGGATGCCGAGGAGATCCGCAACGAGATCTCGGCGAACAGGGAGCCCAAGTTCATCTCGGACGGCAGGTTCTACCTGTCGCTCTACGAGGGAGACCCGGCCGACGCCGAAAATATCCCTGCCTACCGGAAGGCGAATGTGGCCGAGTCGGGATTCATGGCCCTGTACCGCAAATGCGTCCACCTGGGCTGCAGCGTGCCGTGGTGCCCGCCGGCCAAGTGGTTCGAGTGCCCTTGTCACGGCTCGAAGTACTC
>JBBDRH010000440.1:0-2400 GCA_040905645.1 Actinomycetota bacterium | reverse complement strand
GAACGTCGGTGCTCACGCTGAGTATTCTAACTGGAGCTAACCGGATAGGCCATACGTATGTTCGAGACCCTTGATGACCCAGTCACCTCCTCTCTGGAGGACCGCATCGTCGATACCGCCGGGCGTATGGCTGCCGCTCAGTGCCGCTGGTTGCTTGATCTTGCTGACCTCGATACCCACGGCGGTGCTGATTCGACGGATTACGCATCCACAGCTGCCTGGCTCAGCTGGCGCTGCGGAGTCCAGAGTCACCTGGCCAAGGAGTACGTGGCGGTGGGGTGCGCCCTGAAGGCTCTGCCCCTGATCACCGAGGAGTTCTCCCGCGGGCGGCTGTCCTGGTCCCAGGTGAGGATGCTGGCCCGGGTAGCCACCGGCCAGACCGAGCAGACCCTCATCCACATCGCCCGCAACTCGACCGTTGGCCAGCTTTGCCTGGTGGTGGGCAGGTACCGCTCTTTGCTGGAGGCCGAGAGCGCCGCCCGGGTCCGCCACCGGGGCCGCTACCTCAGCACCTGGTTCGACCCCGAGGGATTCTTCGTCATGAGGGGGCGGCTATCCCCCGAGGACGGGGCGGTGGTGGATACCGCGTTGCGGAAAGCGATGAGCTTGGTCGAGACCTCCTCGCCCCTGGAGGCCGACGCCGAGAGGCCGCCCGGCCATGTCTACCATCACCACGGCGCCCGCCAGGCCGACGCCCTGGTGGAGCTGGCCCGCCGGAGCCTGTCCCCCGGGACTGAAGGCCGCCAAACCGCCGCTCTGCCCGAGATGGTCGTTCACATCGAGCTGTACCCCGCCGCCGGGGGGCTGGGAGAAGACTGCCACCTCGATTGCGGCGTCCCGCTCGCCCCCGAAACGGCGCTGCGCTTGTCTTGCGATGCCGCATTGGTGCCTTTGATCGAAGATCCTGACGGCAACCCGCTTTCGGTGGGACGGCGGACCCGGTCAATCCCCCCTCCTCTCCGTCGAGCTCTGAGCGCCCGGGACGGGGGTTGCTGCTTTCCGGGGTGCACGAACAAGAGATTCCTTCACGGTCACCACATCAGACATTGGGCGCGAGGTGGCCACACCTGCCTCGACAACCTGACGGAGCTGTGCCGATTTCACCACTGGCTGGTACATGAAGGGGGCTACACGGTCATCTCTTCAGGCAACGGCTTCGAGTTCTATCGTCGCGACGGAACACTGGTTCCCAAAGTGAGAGAACATAGGGAATATTCAGGTGACCTTGGGGCGATCGCTACAGAACCGGAAGCGATCTGTTCGGAGTGGCGCGGGGACCCCATCAACCTGGGCTACGTGATCGGCGCGCTGGTCGATGCCGAGGATCGAGCAGGTCGTAATTAGGAAGTCCGAATTTCCATCGGCCCCCACTTAAACATCCACCACCAACGTCACCGGGCCGTCGTTGACCAACGACACCTGCATGTTCGCTCCGAAGCGGCCCTCCTCGACCTTCAAGCCGCTCTCCCGAAGGCCAGCCGCAACAGCTCGGACCAGGGGCTCAGCCTGTGGCCCGGGGGCCGACTTCACGAAAGACGGCCGGCGCCCCTTCGAGGTGTCGCCTAACAACGTGAACTGAGAAACCACGAGGACCTCGCCTCCGGTGTCGGTCACCGATCGGTTCATCTTGCCCGCCTCATCCGGGAAGATCCTCATCTCGGCGACCTTGCGGGCAGCGACCCGGGCGGTTTCGGGAGTATCGTCCAGGCCCGCCGCCACCAACGCCAGCAGGCCCTTTCCGATCGACCCTATGACCTCATCGTCGACAGAAACTGAGGCCGAAGCAACCCTCTGAAGAACTACCCGCAACGTTACCGGGAGCCGGCGGGCGTTATGCGATAAACGTCGTAGACAGTTTCCACCCGCCTGGCCAGGTTTATCACTGTGGCCAGCTGCGACGGGTTGGCGATCTCGAAGGTGAACCTGATCATCGCCAGACCGTTGGCCACCTGGCTGCTTGCGTTCAGGATGTTGATTCCGGTGTCCGATACTGCGGTGGTCACGTCCCTCAGCAGCTTGGGACGGTCGAGGGCCTCGATCTGGATCTCCACCGCGAAGCTGCCCGAAACCTGCGGGTCCCAGGAGACACCGACCACCCTGCCGTTCTCCTTGGAGAGCAGGACTGCGTTGGGGCAGTCGGCCCGATGGACCGACACTCCCCTTCCCCGTGTGACAAAACCCATGATCGGGTCGAGCGGAACGGGCATGCAGCACCGGGCCATCTTCACCAGGATGTCCTCGACTCCCTCTACACGGACCCCCTTGGAGGACTGGGTCTTGGTCCGGAGCTTGGTCACCGGGGGCGCGATCTCCATCTCCGCCGGAAGGTGATGTTCACGAAGGTAGCGCCTGACCACCGTCGTGGCCGAACGATCGCTCCAGGAGAGTGGAGCCTGGCGA
>JBBDRH010000439.1:8694-14676 GCA_040905645.1 Actinomycetota bacterium | reverse complement strand
AGGGCAATTTGATCGCTAAGGATGTCGATAATCGCTTTGGCATCGCTCATCGGTCCGAAGACACGCCCTCCCCCAATCCGCAGGTCTAAATCGATTGGTGTGTCCTTGACCACCTCCAACACCTGCTTCACAGATGAGGATGAGACTCCATACGTGCGCAACCAGGCGACAAATCGCAGGAGAACGAGATCCCGATAGGACCAAAGCTTGATCTTGTCCGCGGACACCGAAGGAAAGATGAGCCTCGACACCCGCGCCCAATGGTAAACAGTCGATTTCGGCACTCCGGAGAGCTGAGATGCCCGCGCAGCGGTGTATACGCCTCTTCCGGCGGGCAACGTCGCGAATGTAAACTCCTGAGGACTCATCTCTTCGAAGCGTACATCCTGCGGCTGACACATCCTTGGAAAAAGGGACAAACCGGCCGAAGGGCTCTGGCTGAAACGACCACTTGGACATTTAAGGAGCCGCCGTCTTCAGCCGATTTTCCCGGCGAAACTATCCGGGCCTGAGTGGAAATGAATCGGGCGTTTTGCGCTACGAGCAGGCGTTGACTTGGATCGTCTTTCCGCTCTTCACAGAAGCTGACGGGTGCTTTTCGGCCCAGTCCCGCAGGGCTTTGACCATCTGGTTCTTGTCGGCCGTTCCGTCGGTCACGATGTCCATTCGGATGCAGTCCTTGCCGGACTTCTTCCAGGCGACGAAGTAATCGCCCGCCCAGCCCTCTGCCGCTTCCCACGCCTGCTCTTCCGGCAGCGTCTGCAGGAACATCGTGAGAAGGCCCATCTCTCCCCAAACGCCCTCCTCGTACACATCGCCGCCGGCGTCGGGAGCCTCGACCTTGGTCGGCCGCTCGAGAGATAGATACCGCTCGGAGTGAAGAACCTGCTCGGTGGAGGTGGGAGGGGAACGGAGAGCCTGGTCCACGCGTGCCTGCCCGCCGAACTCAAAGACCTCATTCACAAAGTTCTCTCCCACCTCATAGGGAAAGCTGGCGAGCATGCCCAGGACCTCCAGCGACGGCGTTACCGTCATAGACGTGTCGACCTCTGACTCCTCCGCGGCGTAGGCCGCCTGCTCCTCGGGGGTGAGCGACTCGACGTACTGGTTCTCGATGCGCATGGCGTCTCCCTCGATCACCGACTCGAAGGCGATGAAGGTTTCGTCGAACTCGCCCATTCTCCGGTTCAGCGCGAAATGCTGGTCCTGGAGAGCGTGAGTCAGCTCATGAACTAGCACGCCTCGAACGAAGGGGGTGGGCTTCTCGCCCTCCACCACCAGGCGGTTGGTTACGGAGTCGTAGTAGCCGACGGTCCCGCCGTCCTGCAGGGGGTCCTCTAGAGCGTTGAGGTCGAGCTTGCTGTCGACTAGATTGAGCGCTTTAAGGGCGATGTAGCTCTCGGCGGCCAGGGGCTGGTCGTACTCCTCAGCTTCGGCTGCCAGCCGGTCCCGGAACTCCTCCTTGGACTCCAGCACTACCGGAAACTCGTATTTGAACTTGAGCCCGCGTTCGGTCTCGACGAAGCTCTTCAGCTGCTTGATGGTCTCCACCCACTCCGGAGGGAGGGGCTTGACCTCCTCGATCGAGGCGACCCGCACTCGTTCTGCGGCGATCTCCCCCACCTTCTCGGAAATTATCCGGATCGGAATCACCAGAGACACCAGGCCGGCAACCATCGCGACGATTTTGAGGATGCTCTTCGGGCTTTTTTTGACGTGGGCGTTGTTGATCAATGGGATCCCTTGTTCTCTTGAATCACTCGCAGCGCAAACCAAGCTTTGCGTCCGCTACCTAGATCGGCACATCCGCCCGATCGCTTAACTGGAATTTCCAGAATCGTCGGTCCATTAACTCTGGACTTATATGTGTCTTGCATATATGCTTAGTACATCTAAGTTGAAGAGGCGAACGTGGAGGGAGGCCAGAGGTGGTGGACCCGGAAGAAGCCCGCTTTTTGGAGGAGTACGACGCCGAGACCTTCGACCGGCCCTCGGTAACCGTGGACCTGGTCATTCTGACCGCCTCGCACTACCAGCTGTGGGCACTGCTGCTGCCGAGGGACGCCCATCCGTTCAAGGGGGCGTGGGCCCTGCCCGGCGGCTTGATCGGGAAGAACGAGTCCCTCGAGGAGGCCGCCAAACGGGTCCTAAACGATAAGGCGGGGCTCGAAGGGGTCTTCCTGGAGCAGCTCTACACCTTCGGAGAGCCGGGCCGTGACCCTAGAACCAGGGTGATCACCGTCACCTATTACGCATTGGTCGACGAAAACCAGGTGGTCGATGCGCTCGCTCTAAAGGGCCTCGACCCACTGGTCAGGCTGAAGACCCCCTGGAAGGGGGAGGCGGGAGGCCCGGTGGAGGCATACGAGGCCGGCCGCCAGCTCGACCTTGCCTTCGACCACGCCGAGATCCTCGGGATGGCGGTCAAACGCATCCGGGGCAAGCTCAACTACGCCCCTATCGGCTTTCAGCTGCTCCCCCCCACCTTCACCCTTCGCCAGCTGCAGGCGGTTCACGAGACGGTTCTGGGCCAGCGCCTGAACAAGGACTCATTCCGGAGGCGAATGCTGTCGTCGGGTGAGCTCGAGGCCACCGGCGAGTGGGAGACCGAGGTCGGCCACCGGCCGGCCGAGCTTTATCGATTCAAGAGCCTGACTGCGATCTAGACAACGAGGAGACGACTATGGGCGAGATCCGAAAGTACCCGTTCGTCCGGCATTTCCGGGGCGAACCCACATTTCACACACTGCTCTACCGCGACGGGGAGCTGAGACGCAGCGGCAGCGGCCTGGCGTCCTGGTTCCAGCCGCTCCGGGTTTCCATCGCCGAGGTGCCTCTGGACGACCGGGAGGCGGTCTACCTGTTCCGGGCGCGGACCCTGGACTTTCAGGAAGCGACGGTGCAGGGGGCGGTGACCTATCGCGTCGCCGACCCGGAGATGCTGGCCCGGCGCATGGACTTTACCGTCGACCTCGACACCGGCCTGTTCACCAAGACACCGCTGGAGCAGCTCGCCGGAATGATCACGCAGCTGGCGCAGCAGTTCACCGTCGACCACCTGGCCCGGCTGACCCTGGGGCAGGTACTCGCGGAGGGGGTGTCCGAGATCCGCAGCCGCATCTCCGAAGGCCTCGCACTTGAGGGCAGCCTGACCGAGATGGGAGTCCACATCGTCGCCGTGCGGGTGGCGGCGGTGAGCCCTACCTCGGAGCTGGAGCGGGCGCTTCAGACCCCGACCTTCGAGTCGATCCACCAGCAGGCCGACGAGGCAACCTTTCAACGCCGTGCTCTGGCGGTGGAGAAGGAGAGGTCGATCGCCGAGAACGAGCTGCAGAACCAAATCGAGCTCAGCCGCCGTGAGGAGGAGCTGACCGTCCGACGGGGCGAGATCCAGCGCCGCCGGGTGGAGGACGAAGCAGCCGCCGCTCGGATCGAGTCCGAGGGCGACGCCGAACGGACCGCCATCTTCGCCGAAGCCCAGGCGGGGCGCGTGCGGCTGGTCGAAGGGGCTACCGCCGAGATGGAACGCAAGCGCATGGACGCCTATCGCGATCTCCCGGTGGGGGTGCTCGCTGCACTGGCCCTCAGAGAGGTTGCGACCAAGCTCGAGCGAATCGACCACCTGAACCTCACCCCCGACCTACTGACGCCCCTGCTCGGCAATCTGCTGTCCAACCACAGCCGGCAGGACGGCTGAGCAATGGTGACCAGCAAGCAGGGCGGATGAGCGATGGTGGCGAGCAAGGCCCTTCCGCGGGTCGTGGTGGTGACGCGGCCCACGGAGTACGAGGGCCTGCTCGAGCAGTACGGGACCCGAGGACAGGCCGCCTTCCTGATGGGCGCCCGGGGGCAGAGGATCGAGCCGGTCGAGCATCGTCACCTGCTTCATCAGCAGGCGATCTCCGAGGTGCTCGAAGCGATACCGGCCCCCTGGGGACGAAGCAGGATCTCCCGGAAGGACCTCGACCGCTTCCTGTTCCGGCCCGACGACATCGTGATGGTCGTCGGGCAGGATGGCCTGGTGGCCAACGTCGCCAAGTACCTGAACGGGCAGCCGGTGATCGGCATGAACCCCGACCCCCAGACTTTCGAGGGAATCCTGGTGCGCCACCCGCCCAAGGCGTGCGGCGACCTTCTTGCCGACCTATGGGCCGGACGGGCCCCCCTGGAGCATCGAACCATGGCTGAAGCTCGGGTGGATGGGGTGGAAACCCTGCTTGCCTTGAACGAGATCTTCATCGGCCACCGCAGCCATCAGTCGGCGCGCTACGAGCTGCGCTGGGCAGACCGGGCGGAGCGCCAGTCGTCCTCGGGCGTCGTTGTCTCCACCGGCACCGGGTCTTCGGGCTGGACCCGATCGATCCACCGCCAGCACCATAGCGGCATTTTGCTCCCGTCTCCGACCGAGCCCCGGCTGGTCTTCTTCAGCCGGGAGCCCTGGCCGAGCCTGACCACCGGAGTCGACCTCGAAGAGGGCGAGATCGACCTTGCGAGCCGCCTCACCATCAGCTCCGAGATGGACGACTCGGGGGTGGTGTTCGGCGACGGCATCGAGGCCGACGCCATCGCCTTCGGATGGGGCCGCACCGCCGAGCTGACCGTCTCGGAGCGCCGCCTGCGCCTGGTGGCGTAGTCAATCAGGCATCTGGACCAGAGTGGCGAGGTAGTCGAGGTTCAGGGTCACACCGAGCCCGTGCGCCCGGTTGCTCTGCCGGACCAGGGCGCTCAGGTCGGCCAGCAGGTCGTTCCATTTCCCCTCCTCCAACAGCCGGGGCCGCTGGGCGATCACATGGCCGGCGGTGGCAACGAGAAGATCCCGAGCCTCCTGGACGTCCTCGAAGTGGAGGGGAATCGTTCGCCGGGCGCTCCGAAGCGAGTGGATGCCCTCGGCCCCGAACAACCCGGACAACCAGGCCTCATCCCCCCAGCGCTCCGGTGGGTAGGACCCCGGCGGCAAAGGGGGAAGAAATGGGGCCAGAACCCGGCCCATCGCCGGCATGAAACCGTTGGGGGCCCAGGCCGTCAGTCCGATGATCCCTCCCCGTCGGCACAGCCGGGTCACTGAGCGTACGGCCTGCCGTTGATCCGGCACGTACATCACCCCGAAGACCGAGAGCACCACATCGAAGGAGGCTGGGGGAAAAGGGGCCGCACGTGCGTCGACTTCGATCCACTCGATCACAAGGTCTTTTTCGGCGGCTCGGCCCGCAGCGATCTCGAGGAGGGCCGGCTCCAGGTCGACCCCCACCACCCTCGCTCCCTTATGGGCGGCGAGAATGGCGGCGTTGCCGGTTCCGCAAGCCAGATCGAGGACCCGTTCTCCGGGCTTTACGTCTAGCGCGTCAAGGAGGACCGTCGCCGCCGGCAGAAGGAGCTCGGCCATGGCGGGGTAGTCGCCGAGGCCCCACGTGGTCTTCATCTGTCAAAACTCTCCTGTTTTTGTCTTTAAAACTCCGGCTTCGTGCCGATGTAATACATATAGAACCACTCGACGCCCGTTGACCACGCACCATTAGGAGGTTTGATGAAGGATTCGAACGTAGCTCAACCAAACGCCGGTGGGAGCGGTCTGTTTCATATGGACCTCACTCAGGCCAAGAGCCGCATAAAGCAGGCCTGGATCTTCGCGGTCGTCTCAGGCGTGCTGTCCGCGATCATTTCGGTGCTCGCCGTGTCCGGAGTCGAAGGTCTCGAGGTCTTCAGGTTCGCGATGGTCGACGCGCTGATCCTCTTCGCGCTCGCATACGGGGTACATCGCAGGAGCAGGGCGGCGGCCTCAACTCTTGTGGGGTACTGGGTCTTCAACATCATTATGCTGGGCCTTTCCAGCGCGGTGGTGGTTCGGCTGGTGTTCCTGGCGGTCTTCATCCTCGGAGCGTGGGCGACATTCGTCTACCACAAGCTCCAGGGCGAGCAGAACACCGACCCGGCGCCTTCGATCCGCGATCAGATCCTCAACTAACTCCCGAATCAAGCAGGGCG
>JBBDRH010000439.1:0-8684 GCA_040905645.1 Actinomycetota bacterium | reverse complement strand
CCCCCCTGCTGCATTGGACGCGGATGACCGCGACCGGACGTGGGTCCAGCCGCCGCCATTAAGAATGGTTAGAGGGGGTTGATCTCCTCGGACCTCGGGGCTCCGAGGGTTGCCAGGTAGTCGAAGGCGGATTCGATTCGCTCTTCACCGATCGCGGTCCTTGGCACTATCGTCTGGGGGTCGCGACGCCGGATTCGCAAGTTGGACGCCTTCCTGGCCCTGCCGATTCCCATCGCCCGGGAGAGCACACTGACGATGTGCTTCTCAACGATCTCCGCGGTGATCGAATCGAGCGGATACTCGGCGGCGGTGCCTGCAGGGCCACCGACGTTAGGCATCATGGCGCTCTCGTACACCAGCACGGTGTTCTTGGAGGGGTGTGCCAGTAATGCGACGTGGGGCCAGCCCACCGGCTCCTCGGTACGGGGGCGCTCACCCTCCGGAAAGATAACCAATGTGACCACGGCGTTGGCGGCTCGTCGGCCGTGCTCTGCCGATTCTTTCTCCAAAATCTCAAAATCGTGTCCACTACGCACCAGCAGATCACCCACCTGCTCCATTACGGGACGGATGACGCTGGCAAATTTCCTTTGAAACTCTTGAAGAAATGCCTCCCGCTCCACTCTTCTGCGCTCCATTTCCTGCCTTATGGCCCGCTGTTGGTTGCTGTAGGCCTCCAGGATGGCTTCAATGCTGTTTTTTGACCTGCCGTCCATAACCGCCCATGCCTCCTCAGAGATCCCCGTCCTATCTTTTATAGATCGGCACAAAGCCCGATTTCTTTAGCCCAAAAAGCGCACAAATCGGCTCCGATTTCGATAAACGGGTGGTTTGTTTCCCACTATGCGTGGTAGCATTGCTCACTCTGGGAAGTAATTCCCAGTAATCGGCAAGCCTCTCTCTCCGGGTGGGCGCAAAGAGCGGTCGAGCCAGCGGATTAGCCGGCCTTCAGGAGAGCTCATTTTCTCGAGCCTTGCTTCACGCCGGCCCAAAGGACGAAAGGCTGGAGTACATGCTCGATGGTCTGTTTGGCTCTATCGTAAACACGGTTCTTACCGGAGCTTTTTCGGTCGCCGGCGCCTCCGGAGGACTGGCTACGGGCGTGGGTATTCCCGCGGACTTGGGGCAGGGCCCAATCGCGATCGTGGATACCCTGATCGATTCCCCGCTGGCGGGGGCTGAGGTGTTTACCGCCGCCGGCCTTCCGGGCGTCGAGACCTTTGCCGTGCTCGCTACGGGCGACTACGAGGAACCAACCATAGTGGCGGCCGACGCGTACGTTCCGCTTACCGACAACCTCTATTCAATTCCGGGTGGGCAGGTGCCACTGATGCTGGCCACCTCGACGCTCAACACCATCGGAGCCACCGTGGGTTCGGTTCTCTCCGGTCTGCCCCTCAACATCCTGAGCGGCGTGCCGCTCCTGTAGAGAGCCGCATCAGAACTTAGCGAGACCCCATCAGGCCCTGCAGGCGGTCGGTCACCGCCTGCCAGGCGTGGTGTCTGGGCTTGATCACGTCGAAGTGGCCCACCCTGGGTAGGGCCAGGAGCTCTACCGGGTCGCCGGCGGCGAGCGCCGCATGTGCGTATCGGATGCTCTGCTCCACGGGAACGAGATGGTCGGACCGGCCGTGAACGAGCAGCTGGGGGACGCCCAGCGGAAGCCTTTCGATAGGGGACGCCAGGGCGTAACGATTGGGGTTCTCCTCTGGAGAAGCCCCCATCAGCTCGAGAGTCGAGGACCGTCCGATGCCCGGGACGGCGGCCGCCTTCAAGTCGCACACCGCCGCCTGCGCCACCACCGCCGTAAGCCTCACCACCGGCCGCCCCCCCGGTTCGCTACCGGGCAATCCCGGACGGGCGCCGATCCACAAGGCCAGATGTCCCCCTGAGGAGTGTCCGACGCCGACCACCCGATCCAGGTCGGCCACGCCCTCCGGCAGCGCCGACAGGGCATCCACGGCCGCCGCGACGTCCTCGAAGGTTCCCGGCCATCCACCGCCCCGCTCTCCGACCCGCCGGTACTCAATGTTCCACGCGGCGAAACCATGCTCGATCAGGTCACGGGCCAGCGGCGCCATCAAAGTTCGGTCGTACATCGAACGCCAGAACCCGCCGTGGACCAGCACGACTACCGGGTGGGGGCCGGAGCCCTCGGGCAGGTACAGGTCGCACACCTGGGACCCGGCCTCGCCGTAGCTGATGGTGTCCGCCGGCTTCGGCCGCTTCAATCTCTCTCCAGTCCTTAAATGTGATGAGATTCTCACAGACCACTCGGGAGGAGGAATCAGCGTGAGCCAGCAGGATTTCGAGAAGCTCGGAGCTTTCTACCTCGGCAAACGCTTCGACCCCGATGCCGGGGAGCTCACCGACGAGCTCGTTCTCTACGACTCGAAGGATCTGGTGACCCACGCCCTGTGCGTGGGCATGACCGGGAGCGGCAAGACCGGCCTGTGCATCGATCTGCTCGAGGAAGCGGCGATCGACGGCGTGCCGGCCATCATCGTGGACCCGAAAGGTGACCTAGCCAACCTGATGCTCAACTTCCCCCAGCTTCGACCGGAGGATTTCGAGCCGTGGGTCAACGCCGACGACGCCGCCCGCAAGAACCTGTCGGTGCAGGAGTACGCCGCCGAGCAGGCGGCCGCTTGGAAGGAGGGTCTGGCGCAGTGGGGACAGGATGGGGCCAGGATCCAGCGGCTGGCCGACGCTGCCGACGTGGCGATCTACACCCCCGGGAGCCAGGCGGGCCTGCCGGTGTCGATCCTGAAGTCGTTCCGCGCACCGCCGCCGGCGATTCTCGAAGATGACGAGCTCCTCGCCGAGCGGGTTGCGACCACTGCGACCAGCTTGCTCGGCCTTCTCGGCATCGACGCCGATCCGCTGCAGAGCCGGGAGCACATCCTGATCTCCACGATCCTGGACCGGGCGTGGAGGGAGGGATCGGACCTCGACCTGGCGGGGCTGATTCAGCAGATCCAGTCTCCTCCGATGGCCCAGATCGGAGTCATGCAGATGGACTCGTTCTTCCCGTCGGACGACCGGTTTGCCCTCGCCACCTCGATCAACAACCTCCTGGCCGCCCCGAAGTTCCAGGCGTGGCTCTCCGGCGAAGGGCTCGATATCGGCACGGCGCTGCGAGCTCCCGACGGCAGGCCCCGCCTCTCGATCTTCTCGATCGCACACCTGAGCGACTCCGAGCGGATGTTCTTCGTAACCCTGCTGCTAAGCGAGCTGCTCGGCTGGACCCGCTCGCAACCCGGCACCACCAGCCTGCGGGCCATCTTCTACATGGACGAGATAGCCGGGTACTTCCCACCGGTCGCCAACCCGCCCTCCAAGGCGCCCTTGTTGACCTTGCTCAAGCAGGCCCGGGCCTTCGGCGTGGGCATCGTGCTGGCCACCCAGAACCCGGTGGACCTGGACTACAAAGGGCTCTCCAATGCGGGGACTTGGTTCGTCGGCAGACTCCAGACCGAGCAGGACAAGGCCCGGCTGATGGAGGGCCTGCAGAGCGTAGCTGCGGGCGCCGGCGGAAGTTTGGACACCGCGGCCATCGACCCGCTGATCTCTCAGCTGCCCAAGCGCACCTTTTTGATGAACAACATCCACGAGGACCACCCCGAGGTCTTTCAGACCCGTTGGTGCCTGTCCTACCTGGCCGGTCCGACGACGAGGGCGCAGATCAAGCTCCTGATGGACAAGCGCCGGGGAGCGAGGCCGGCTGAGGCGCCCGCGGGCGAGGCCTCTGCTCCCCGCAGCGTCGAAGCATCCGGCGCCGGGTCTTCCGATCGGCCGCTCCTGCCTCCGGAGGTTCCCTCCTACTACCTGCCGGCTCGAACCAGGCCCTCCGCCGGCGAGGCCCTCATGTACGTTCCGAAAATCCTGGGATCGGCCGAGGTCCGTTTCGTCGACGCCAAGGCCGGGGTCGACTCGACTCGCGAGCTGTCCGTCCTGGCGGAGCCGGCCGACGGCGGGCCGGACTGGGAGTCCGGCCAACCGGCGGACTTCGATCCGGCCATCCTGGAGCCGCAGCCCGAGGATGGGGCGGCTTTCGCTCCGCTCCCGTCGGACGCCGGGAAGGAGTCCAGCTACCCGCGCTGGTCGAAGGACTTTGCCGGCTGGCTCTACTCCAGCCAGACGCTGGACCTTCTCAAGAGCCCGCTTCTCGGCAAGACCTCCGCGGTCGATGAGAGCGAAGCCGACTTCCGCGGCCGGCTTTCCCTGGAGGGTCGAGAAAAACGCGACACGAAGGTCGATGAGCTGCGCAAGAGGTACGCCGCCAAGACCCAGACTCTGGAGGATCGATTGAGGCGTGCTCAGCTGGCAGTCGAGAGGGAGGCCGGGCAGGCCCAGCAGGCCAAGCTGCAGACCGCGGTGTCGCTGGGCACCACGGTTCTCGGGGCCCTGCTCGGGCGAAAGAAGCTGGGGATGGGCACCCTCGGTCGCGCAACCACCGCGGCCCGAGGGGCGGGGCGCGCCGCCCAGCAGCATCAGGACGTGGCCCGGGCCCAGGAGAACGTCGAAGCCGTCTCGCAGCAGCTGGCCGACCTGGAAGCCGAGCTCCAGGCCGAGATCGATGCTCTGGAGGCCGCCACCGATCCGCTATCGGAGAATCTGCAAACCGTGAGCCTGCGGCCCAAGAAGGCCGACATCTCGGTGCGGCGCGTTGCCCTGGTGTGGGTACCGGTCCTGCGAACCGATTCCGGCGCTACCACGCCGGCCTGGTAACCCGCAGTTAGAGCCCCGGTTAGACTGCTTTCATGACCCTCGATGAGGCTCGGGAGCTCATGCACGAGTGGGTGTCGAGCGAGGCCCTGCGCACTCATATGGAGGCGGTGGCCACCTGCGTGGCGGCCTATGCCCAGAAGCTGGAGCCCGATGAGGTCGAGCGCTGGACCGTGTGCGGGCTGCTCCACGACTTCGATTACGAACGCAATCCCAGCACCGCGGAGCATCCCTTCCTGGGGGTGAAGGAGCTGGAGCGCCGGGGCGTCGACGACGAGATCCGTACGGCGATCCTGGGCCACGCCGACTACAGCGGGGTCTCCCGGACCTCATCGCTGGCCAAGTCGCTCTACGCGTGCGACGAGCTGGCCGGCTTCATAGTCGCCTGCTGCAAGGTCCGCCCGAACGGGATTGGGGACCTCGAGCCCAAGAGCGTGAAAAAGAAGCTGAAGGACCGGGCGTTCGCCGCGGCGGTCAACCGGGAGGACATCGCACGGGGGGTCTCGGAGCTGGGGCCGGTATGCGGCGTGACGGATCCGGCGGCCTTTCAGACCGAGCACATCCAGACCTGCATCGACGCCCTCCGGGACAATCGCCACGCGTTGGGAATCTGAGCGCTTGGCCGAGCGCGACCAATATCGCCTGCCCCGCACGGTGACGCCCAGGCGCTACGAGCTTGTTCTGGAGCCCGATCTGGAGGGCGCAACCTTCGCCGGCTCTGCAGCTATCGATATCGAGGTGGAGGAATCCGTCGACGAGATCATTCTCAACGCGGTGGACCTCGAGATCCTTCAGGTCCGGCTCGAGTGCAACGATCGCAGGATCGAGGCCCTGCCCACCTTCGACTCCGCAACTGAGCGATGCCACCTATGGCTGGGCGAACGAATCGAACCGGGGCCGGCCACGCTTCATATCGAGTTCACCGGGGTGCTCAACGACAAGCTGGTCGGCTTCTACCGCTCGAGCTTCAAGGACGACCAGGGGGCCGAGCACCTCATCGCCACGACCCAGTTCGAAGCTCCCCACGCCCGGAGAGCCTTCCCGTGCTGGGACGAGCCCGACTTCAAAGCCACTTTCGCGATCACCCTGGTGGTGCCCCAGGATCTGACCGCCCTCTCCAACGGGGCCGAGATCTCGGCCGAGGGGGCCGGGGACGGACGCAAGAAGGTGGTCTTCCAGGAGACGATGGAGATGTCCACCTACCTGGTCGCCTTCATCGTAGGACCCTTCCAATTGACCGACCCGGTGGATGTGGACACCACTCCCCTGCGAGTCGCCTACCCTCCCGGGAAGGGCCACCTCACGGCTTATGGCCTGGAGACCGGGGCGTTCGCTCTGCGTTTCTACTCCGAGTACTACGGGATCGCCTACCCCAGCGACAAGCTCGATCTGGTTGCCATCCCCGACTTTGCTTTCGGGGCGATGGAGAACCTCGGCTGCGTGACCTTCCGGGAGGTGGCGCTGTTGATCGACCCTGCCCGCGCCCCCCAGCCGGACCTTCAACGAGTGGCCGATGTCGTCCACCACGAGGTGGCTCACATGTGGTTCGGCGACCTGGTGACGATGAGGTGGTGGAACGGGATCTGGCTGAACGAGGCGTTCGCCACCTTCATGGAGATGAAGTGCACCGACGCCTTCCGGCCGCAGTGGCAGCGGTGGGTGGATTTCGCCATCTCCCGGACCGCGGCCTTCGACGTCGACTCGCTGGAGAGCACACGTCCCATCGAGTTCGAGGTCGTATCGCCCGAGGATGCGGAGGGAATGTTCGACATACTCACGTACGAAAAGGGAGCTGCAGTTCTCCTGATGCTCGAGCAGTTCCTGGGCGAGGACGCCTTCATGGAGGGGGTCCGCAGGTACCTGATTGAGAACGCCTACGGGAACACGGAGACCACCGACCTGTGGGACTCGATCGAGGCGGCGACGGCGCAGCCGGTACGCCAGATCATGGATACCTGGATCTTTCAGGGCGGCTACCCGATCCTGAGCGCAGGTGTGACCGATTCCACGCTCAACCTGGCGCAGCGAAGGTTCCGGTACTGGGGGGACGACTTCGGAGAGCAGTGGCTGGTGCCCGTGCTCGTGCGCTACGGCGCCGGAGAGCGCGAGCAGACCGGCAGATTCCTGCTGGGTCAGCGTCAGGGAAGCTTTCCTCTGGAGTTCCCCCCGGATTGGGTGGTGGTAAACGCGGGTGCGGCCGGCTTCTACCGGGTCGGCTACTCGCAGGAGCTGCTGGAGGGAATGAGCCGGACCGCCCGGGAGGCCCTCAGCGCAGTTGAGCGCTACCAGCTGCTGGACGACTCGTTCGCCGGGGTCCTGGCCGGAATAACGTCCGCGGCCGACTTCTTCGAGCTGGCTCATTCGTTTGCCGATGAGACCGACCTCTCGGTGTGGCAGCGCCTGGCGGGAGCGCTGGGGACGCTCGACCGGGTGGTCGAGGACTCCGCACGGGAGCGCTACCGGGGGGCGGTCCGGTCCCTGATCGCCCCGGCCCTGGGCAGGCTGGGCGTCGAGCCCTCGGGAGATGAGGACGAACGCACGGGCCAGCTGCGCGGAACGCTCTTCGAGGTGATGGGGACGTTGGGTGACAGCGAGGCGTCTAAGTCGCTGGCCCGCACCCTTCATCACGATTTCCTCGAAGATCCGGACAGCGTGGACCCTGCCCTGGCCGCCGCTGCAATACAGGTCGTGGCCGAAAACGGCGGGTCGGAGGATTTCGAAAGGTTCTGGAAGCGACATCTGGAAACCGACAACCCCCAGCTCAAGACCCGCTACCTGCATGCGCTCGCCCGTTTTCAGCAGCCGGAGCTCATCGACAGAGTTCTCGAGCTGGCACTCACCGAGGTCCGGACCCAGGACGGTCCTTTCCTGCTCCAGAGGGCGCTGACGAACCGCACCCGGGGGGCGCAGGCGTGGAGATTCATCGTGCAGAACTGGGAGCGGATCACGGAACGCTTCCCCCCGGGTCTGGTGGTCAGGATGGTCAGCGGAGTCAGCGCACTGATCGAGCCGGACCTGGCGACCGCGGTGGAGCATTTTTTCGAGGAGCACCCGCTGAAGCAGGGGGAGAAGACGCTCGCCCAATACCTCGAGAAGATGAGGGTGAACGTCGCCCTGAGGCAGCGTGAATCGGCTCGTTTCAGCGCTGGCCTCGGGTAGACGGCTGCCCGTCGGTCTGGGCGCCCGCCGGCCGCAGCGGCAACATCCTGATCAGGTCGCTGATGTCATCGAAGCTCATCAGCAGCAGCTCGGGGTCGATGTACTTCCCGTCCCGTTTGGCTCCGAAATGCAGCGCCGGTTTTCCGGAGCCGGTATGGCCTTCCCCGCTGAAGCCGATCATCGCGCCCTGTCTGATCTCTTGGCCCTTCGTCGCATCGACCGTGCTGAGGTAGGAGTAGGTGGTCTCGAGTCCGCCGTCGTGCCGGATGGTCACAAAGAGCCCGTCATTGCCCACCGGCCCCGCAAATTGAATGGTCCCATCGCCGGATGCCCTGACCGGACTCCCCGCCGGCACCCCGAAGTCGATGCCCCGGTGGGAGCCGGCCGCGTAAGGGTTGGGCAGCATCTTGAATCGTTCGGTGATCTGGCCGTCGACGGGGCCGATGAACCGTCCCGGGCGCTCCATCGCCGCGGATGGGGCAGCGCTCGAGGCTAACAGCACCGTCGAAGCCAGTAGTGACAGGGCTCTTCGCATCGCACTTCCTCCTTATCGGGGGAAGTGATGCCCACGCCAACAAGATAGCGGTGTCCGGTGACAAAACTGTGCCATCTGTCTCAGGCGGGCAACAAATCGCCGTTCATCCCGCCGTGGAAGGTGCAGACGAACTCAGTCAAGGAGTCCGGCATCACAAAGGTCGCCGTCGCAACCTCACCGGGCTTGAGTGTCCCGGTGGAGACGTTCATAAAGACGATCGATGCCGAGAACAACGAGACCAGTTTCGCCTACGACTTCGGGG
>JBBDRH010000438.1:0-2407 GCA_040905645.1 Actinomycetota bacterium | reverse complement strand
CTACGGGTTCGATCTCCCAGGTGACCCTCGACGTACCCTCGGTCTTCACATCCTCGCCCCACAGGGCCCTCATGCACTGGACCAAGCGGCGGGGCGGCTCGACTTCGAGGTTCTCCCCCTGGACCAGAGGCCCGTCGGCGCCGGCGTGAGAGGTCTCGTAAGGCGAGCCCGGCGTCCAGTCCGAGGCGATCCGGACACCGAAGTTGTACTTGCACCTGATCTCGGGGTCGGTGATCGCCTCCCAAAGCCGCTCCGGGGTGGTCTTGATATAGATCTCGAAAACCTTTTCCATGCTCTGCTCCAATCTGTCTTTGAGCCCGCTCAGCGCGGCGGCCCAGGGTTCGGCGTACTTGCTCACCCACCGGTCGTGGACGAGCCGGATCGGTACCGGGTTCAGGAAGTGGAGCTTCTCGCGACCTCGGCGCCTGGTCACCACCAGGCCCGCCTCCTCGAGTTGCTTCAGGTGCTTCATCACGCCGAAACGCGTCATCGGCAGGCGCCCCTCCAGCGCGCTCAGCGTCTGTCCGTCCTGGCGGAACAGCTCGTCCAAGAGGCTGCGACGAGTGGGGTCGGCAAGGGCTCGAAACACTTCATCCATAGCAGTGAGTATAGGTGACCATATAGTCACATGTCAAGGGATTCAGCGTTGCTCTTGACGGCCGGTTCCAACGTATATAACCTTAAAGTTATGGAACTTGTAGGTTATAGACAGATGCCGCCGGAGCAGCTCGACGCCACCTTCGCAGCCCTCGCCGATCCCACTCGCCGGGCGATCCTCGCTCGCCTCGCCTCCGGTGAGGCCTCGGTTACCGAGCTGGCCGAGCCCTTCGCAATGAGCCAGCCGGCGATTTCCAAACATCTCAAGGTGCTCGAGCGCGCAGGCTTAATTTCCCGCGGGCGCGACGCACAACGCCGGCCGTGCCGGCTCGAGGCAAAACCGCTCGCCGATGCCACCGAGTGGATGGAGCGCTACCGCGAGGCGTGGGAGAGCAACTTCCAGCGCCTCGACGCCCTGCTCGGCGAGTTGAAGGCGGGACAAAGGAAGGCGGAACGAAAAGAAAGTGGTCCGACACCATAAGGAGGCAAGGCGATGCAGAATGCCGCGAGTAACGCCGCAACACTGCAGATAACCACACCCTCGGAGCGGGAGATAGTGATGAGCCGCGTCTTTGATGCTCCCCGCAACCTGGTATTCGACGCCTGGACCAAGCCGGAACTGGTCAAGCAATGGCTAACCGGACCTGAAGGCTGGACGATGGTGGTCTGCGAGATCGACCTGAAGGTTGGCGGCAAATACCGCTACGTGATGACTAACACGGACGGAAGGGACATGGGTTGGGGCGGCGTTTACCTACAGATCGTGCCGCCCGAGCGTTTCGTGAACACCGAGCTGTTCGACGACTCATGGTACCCGGGCGAATCTCTGATCACGACCGTCCTGATCGAGAAGGACGGCAGGACCACCCTCACGAGCACGATGCTCTTCGAGTCGCGAGAGGCCCGCGACATTGCCGCCGGGTCCGGCATGGAGAGCGGAATCGCTCCCAGTTTTGACCGGCTTGAAGAGCTGCTGGCGTCTCTCAGGCAGTAAAGAGTTTGGTGACTATCGCGATCGCGGCGGGACCGATGACCACTACGAAGATGGCGGGGAAGATGAACAAGAGCATGGGGAAAAGCAGCTTGACCGGCAGTTTGGCCGCCTTTTCGCGGGCGGTCTGGCGTCGGATCAACCTCATCCGGGCGGCGTTTGACTGAAGCACGTCCGCGATGGGGCTGCCGATCGCGTCGGCCTGGATCAGGGACAGCGCGAAGGACGACAGCTCGCTTACCTCGGTTCGGCTCCGCAGCTGGTGAAGGGCCTGCCTCCTGCTCGAACCGAGCTGGATCTCCTGTAACAATCGGTGCATCTCGTCTCCCAGGGGTCCGGGAAGGCTTTGTGAGGCAAGCTCGATCGCCGCCTCAAGGCCCATACCCGCCTGCACGGAGATCGCCATGAGGTCGATGGTCTCGGGCAGGTCCACCCTGATCTGTTGCTGACGCTTCTTGCCCCGTCGGGATACCCAGAAACCCGGCGCGAGGAAGCCGAGACTTCCGCCTGCAGCCGCAAAAATCACTACGCTGCCAAACTTCACTCCCAGAGCAGCCATGGCGAGCGGAACCAAAGTCGCTCCCACCGCTGTGCCGACGGCTCTGATGGCCAGGACGGCTTCCACGCCCCCGTACCCCATGCCGGCGAGGGTGGCGTGCCAGCGCATCTTCTCGAGCTGGGAGCTAGGGGTGAAGCTTCGGCCCAGCCGGCCCAGCTTGCCCCTGGCGGGCGCAAACAGCCGCTGGCTCAATGGAGTGCTCTCCTCGACGTCGAAGTCGATGAAGTCGTCCGAAATCTCGGCAAGAGGCCCTTCCCTGC
>JBBDRH010000437.1:0-14891 GCA_040905645.1 Actinomycetota bacterium | reverse complement strand
ACTCGGGGCGCCTGGACGCTCTCGGTGCGACACGGACTTACGAAATGGACCACTCCTTGATATATACCGCATGCCGCCGACTTGAACGTAAGACTAGACTCAGTCGGTGAGCGAAACCCGCATCGAATCGGACAGCATGGGCCCGGTAGAGGTCCCCGCCGGCGCCTACTACGGAGCGCAGACGCAGCGTGCGCTGGACAACTTCACGATCTCTCCCTGGCGGTTTGGGCGAAGGTTCATCGCTGCCATGGGGCTCGTCAAGTGGGCAGCCGCCCAGGCCAACCTGGAGCTCGGCCTGCTCGAGGAGGACCTGGCCGATGCCATCAAACGCTCGGCGGAGGAGGTCATCGCGGGGCGCCACGACACTGAATTCCCCCTCGACGTCTTCCAGACCGGCTCCGGCACCTCGACGAACATGAACTTGAACGAGGTGATCGCCGCTCGAGCCAACGAGATCCTCGGCTTCGGCATCGGGGCCAGGAAGCCGGTGCACCCCAACGACCACGTGAACCTGTGCCAATCGTCCAACGACGTCTTCCCTACGGCAACCCATCTGAGCGCTCTGACGGCGATCGATGAGGCCCTCGTTCCCGCTCTCTCCCGGCTTCGCACCGGCCTGGCTTCCAAGGCCGAGGAGTTCCGCGAGGTGGTCAAATCGGGACGCACCCACCTGATGGATGCCACCCCGGTAACGCTGGGACAGGAATTCTCCGGCTACGCCGCTCAGGTGGAGCACTCGAAAAGGGCAGTCGAGGCGGCTCTGCCGCACTTACGGGAGCTTGCGCTCGGAGGGACGGCGGTAGGCACCGGCTTCAACGCCCACCCGCAGTTCGCTCGCACCGCGATCGGCCATCTTTCGCGCAGGCTGGGGATGGAGCTCGTCGAGGCGCCCAACCACTTCGAGGCTCAGAGCGCACGGGACGCGGTGGTGGCCGTCTCGGGAGCCCTGAAAAGCGCCGCGGTGGCGGTGGCCCGGATAGCCAACGACCTCAGGTGGCTGGCATCGGGCCCTTCATCGGGGCTGGGCGAGATCGCTCTGCCGGCGCTTCAGCCCGGCTCGAGCATCATGCCGGGCAAGGTCAACCCGGTGATACCGGAGGCGGTGATCCAGGTGGCGGCTCAGGTCATCGGCAACGATGCCGCCATCACTCTGGGAGGCATGGGCGGGATCTTCGAGCTGAACACGATGATGCCGCTCATGGCTCACGACCTTCTCTTCAACATCGAGACCCTGGCGGCGGCGGCCCGCCTGCTGGCGGTGAAGTGTGTGGCGGGTATCGAGGCCGATCCGGATCGTTGTGCGGAGCTGCTGGAAGGCTCTTTGGTGCTGGTCACGGCGCTGGTTCCCGCCATCGGCTACGACCTGGCGGCAACTGTGACAAAACAGGCCCGCGAGAGCGGAAAATCTCTCAGAGAAGTTGTGATGGAGATGGGACTGATGTCGCAAGCAGAGGTGGACGAGGCACTGGACGTGCTGAGCATGACCCGGGGCGGCCTGCCGAAAGCGGCGGAGGAGAGGAAGTCATGATCAAGATTGGGTCGGCAATCTCGACGCACAACAACCCCGGCCTGGCCGCGGCGGAGGTCCTGGAGGCGGCCAACGACGCCTTGGGAGACGCATCGGCCAACCTCGCCTTTCTCTTCGTCTCCCGGCACTCCGTGGACGGGATCGAGGAGATCGTGGCCCGGCTGGCCCCCAGCCTTGACGGGGCCGCGATCCTCGGCTGCACTACCCAGACGGCGATCGGCGGGGGCAGGGAGGTCGAGGAGGGCCCCGCGCTATCGCTGTGGCTTGCCCACCTCCCGGGAGCAACCCTCACCCCGTTCCGGCTGAGCGTCGAGAACACTGCCGACGGTCACGCCATCGTCGGGTTTCCTTTGATCGACGAGCCCCTCGAGGCGACCTTCCTGCTCGCCGACCCGTACACCTTTCCCACCCAGGTCTTCCTTCAGAGCCTCAACGAGGACTACCCCGACCAGGCGGTCCTGGGCGGCCAGGCAAGCGGAGACGGCGCCGGGGAGGTGCGACTGGTGCTGGGTGACAAGGTCCTCAACCAGGGCGCGGTGGGGATCCAGATAGGCGGCAACGTCAGGGTCACTCCGGTGGTATCGCAGGGGTGCAAGCCCATCGGCAGCCCCTTCATAGTGACCGCGGCGCGGGGCAACATAATCCATCAGCTCGGCGGTAAACCCCCACTGCTCAGGCTTCGAGAGATCCTGGGAAAGCTTTCCCGGGAGGACCGGGCGCGGGCGACGCGCAACCTTCACATGGGTGTGGTGATCGATGAGCTCAAAGCCAACCCCAAGGCGGGCGATTTCTTGATCCGGCCCGTGTTGCAGGCCGATCCGGAGACCGGGGCGATGTCCGTGGGCGAGGTTCTGAACGTCGGCCAGACCATGCAGTTTCAGGTCCGGGACGCCGACGCCGCCGACTCCGACCTCCGGGGGATGCTCGAAGGCCATCTGGCCGCCAACGGGCCCGAGAGCACCACCGGGGCGCTGCTGTTCACCTGCAACGGCCGGGGCTCGAACCTGTTCGGAACGCCCGATCACGACATCTCTGCCCTCAGGGAAGCCATCCCGGGACTCCCGGTGGCGGGAATGTTCTGCGGGGGCGAGATCGGACCGATAGGAGGGGTCAACTTCCTTCACGGGTTCACCGCCAGCGTGGCCCTGTTTCAGGAGACCGGGGAAGCCGAGCCGGACTGGCCCTGATCGAGCATCCGGAAGAATAAAGGGCCTGAATGGTCGATCTTGAGACGAGGGACGAGGCACCCACCCCGCAGGTGACCAACGCGGCGGAAATTCAGTACCAGCTTTTCGTGACCCTCTGGGTGATGGCCTTCACGTTCCACTTCTTTTAAAGAACGCCGTTCGATGCCTGGCCGTTGATCCTGGCGGGGATTCCGTGCCTTGTCTTCTCCAACTCCTTCGCGGCGCTTGCCGGATTCGTGGCCGTGAGCACAGGCGTCGTCTATACGCATCTGCCGGCGGCATCGAACCATTTCATGCTCGCACTCTTGGTCAATCTGGCCCTAACCGCATGCGCCATCGCCGTGCTGCTGAGCCGGTCGCGTTCGAATGCAACCAGGGATGAAGCACGCGAAAGGTGGCTCCAACTCGTCTTCACGCCCGTGGGGCTCACTATCGTCGTCGTTTACTTCTTCACCGTTTTCCACAAGCTGAACACCAGCTTTTTTGATCCGAACGTTTCCTTGTACCGGAGCCTTTCTGAGGTCGGCATTTCGCAAGCAGGGCATGGCTACGCCCCAGATACCGGACAAGATCGTCCTTATTAGCGCCGTGCTCACAGTGGTGTTCGAGGCGCTGATTTGTATCTTCATCGCAGTGCCGCGCCTGCGCCGGTGGGGGATTCTGATCGGGGTGCCCTTTCACCTGATGTTGATTTGGGGGGAGTTCTACGAATTCGCGACCTTTGTATTCGCCATTTACATCCTCCTGCTGCCCAGGGAGGCTTTTGGGCGGATCCCCAACATCGAAACCTGGCGTCTCCTGGCACTCATCGGTTGGCTGATCCACGCCATGGTGAGCATGATCACTTACGGATCAGCCGAGGGTCCGATGGGGCTGAGATGGCACACCATCAAGGTGGTGATCTGGCTCGTAGCAGTCATGCCGATCATCCTCCCCGTGCTGAAGGCCAACCTTTCCCCCGGCAAGCCCGTCGCCCCGGAGCGATGGAGACTGCGTCCCGCCTGGCTGTTGTTGGTGCCCCTTTTGGCGTTCTTTAACGGATCCACCTCATACCTGGGACTGAAGACGGTGGTCCAATTATTCGATGTTCAGTAACCTGCGCACCGAGGAGGGCAGGACCAACCACTTCATACCGGCAGTCAGTGCTCTGGAGATAACCGGGATCGTAAGAGACACTGTCGACGTCCAAGAGCTTCGTTTCCCAAAACAGATGTTGGACCCCTCGCGAACCCGAAACGCGGCGCCTATTGGCTCCAAAAGCACATGCGTTGGGCAGAAAGGAAGTCAGTCCTGCGTCTCCCCTGGTTGGAGCTTCAGCGTGCGGCGAACCTGTGGAAGGACGTTGGCATCGAAGGCATATACATCCGCTACACCCATAACGGCGTCAATCGCGAGTCGGGGAACGCCGCGGCGGACCCGGAGCTGGCAGTTCCACTCCCCAAGGTGACCAAAGTCTTTCAGGCGTTCCGCGCGATCCAGCGAGACGAGGGGCCCAATGTCTGCCGGTGGTGAATCTTGAGCCTGCCTTCCCGCCTGGAGCGATTCAGATCCGGTCCGGAAACCGCTAGGCACCGGCGAGAGAGCTGATGGTCGACCTGCAGACGAAGGACGATGCAGCCAGGCCGCCTCCGCGCGACCCGGGGGAAACCCAGCATCAGTTGTTTATCACCCTCTGGGTGATGGCGTTCAGCTTCCACTTCTTCGAAAGCACCCCCTTCGACGCCTGGCCCGTAATCCTGGCCGGGATACCGTGCCTGCTGCTGCCCGGCTCCCTCGTTGCGCTGGCCGCATTCCTCGTCGTGAGCACAGGAGTGGTGACGATGAACCTGCCCGCGGCCTCTAACCACTTCGTGCTCGCCCTGATGGTAAATCTGGCGCTCGGGGGGGCCGCGATCGCCGTCCTCATCGTTCGCAGAAGGACGGGGGCGGGCCGGCAGGAGGCTCTGGACAGGTGGCTGCAACTCGTTTTTACGCCGGTGGCGCTCACCCTGATGGTCGTCTACTTCTTCGGGGTCTTCCACAAGCTGAACATAAGCTTTTTCAATCCGGACGTTTCTTGTGCCGGCTCTCTTCTGAGGCAGGGGCTTTCGCTCCAGGGCGTCTCTCGGGGCGAGATCCCCGGCGGCATCGTCGTGGTGAGCGCGGTCCTCACGCTGGTCTGGGAGGCGTTGATCCTCATCTGCATCGCGGTGCCTCGGCTTCGCCGCTGGGGGATCTTGATCGGGGTGCTCTTTCACTTCCTGCTGGCCTGGTCCCAGTTTTACGACTTTGCCACGTTCGCATTCGCTCTCTACGTGCTGCTGCTGCCGCGGGAGTCGTTCGGGCGAATCTCCAATCCCGACCGGTGGCGGAGCCTTGCAATCGCCGGCTGGATGATCTCCGCCGCGGTGAGCATCGCGGCGCACCTATCGGGTTCACCCACCAGCCCAATGGGTCTGAGGTGGCACACCATCAAGGTGATCTTCAGGATGGTCGCAGTCATGCCGATCATGCTCCCGCTGCTGAAGGTCAACTTCTTCGGGGACGGGCCCAGCGCTCCCCGAGACTGGAGGCTGCGCCCGGCCTGGCTGTTGGTGGTGCCCTTGGTTGCGTTCTTCAATGGATCCACGCCTTATCTGGGTCTCAAGACGGTGGCCAACTACTCGATGTTCAGCAACCTGCGAACGGAGGAGGGCAGGACCAACCACCTGATCGCCGGCGTGAGCGCTCTCGAGGTCACCGGGATCCTGAGAGACACGGTCGATGTGCACGATCTGAGGTTCGCCGAGTTTGACCTGGGACCGCTCGCGCAAGCGCAGGGCGACGTCTTCCGGCTCCGGCGCCAGATGCGGTGGGCGAAGGAGGACACGACGGTGCGCATACCCTGGTTGGAGCTGCGACGTGCGGCTAACCTCTGGAAATCTGCAGGACTCGAAAACGTCTACATCGACTACACGCACAAGGGCGTACGACGCGAGCTGACGAACGCGACCGCCGACCCGGTGCTAGCGGCTCCGCTTCCCGGTCCCACACGACTATTGCAGGCGTTCCGCGAGATCGAGCGCGGGGACAACCCGGTGCGCTGCCGATGGTGACTAGCCCGGGACGGCGAGTGCCACCGCACTACATCTGGTCCGGAAACCCGATCAGGTCTCCGATGCGGTCAAGCATGCGGGTGGGCTCAAACGGCTTTGGGAAAATGTTGTCCTCGCCTATCCGGTCCCTCAGCATCTCGAGGGAGTCGTACTTGCCACTGACCACGAGCACCGGAACTCTCTTCAAGGTAGCGTGCTGACTCAATGTCTTCAGCACACTCTCACCGTCCAGTCCGGGCATCATGAGATCGAGGATCATGAGATCGGGGTGGGAGGTCTCCGCCTTGGCCAGCCCGTCGTGGCCGTTGGCAGCCTCGATGATCTGGTACCCCTCCGTTTCGAGAAGTACCTTGATGAGCTCGCGGACCGAGTCGTTGTCTTCCACGAGAAGGACCGTCTTGGTTGGCATCGACTTAAAGCGTACTTCGATTGGAAGGGGTTGAGCGAAAATTAGGAGACACGGTGTCGCAGACTAGGGCTCCGGGCACCATAGTCAAATCGTTCCGCGTTTTACGGGAGCACGCCTCCACCTCCCTGGGAGCCGCCGCGGTCCTTTGTGTGCCTCTGGCCTTTACCACTACCTACTCTGCGCTCGAACCGGGCCTCAAGTCTCTGCTCGTAGGGCTGATGGTTTCGTTTGCGATTGGGGTTGCCGTCGCCTACTCGAGTACCGTCGCCGTGGGCCTGTACGCTGAGAACACGGATCCCGGTCCGGGCGAGCTGTTGAAGAGGACCTTCGGTCGAGGCCTCGTTGGTTTTGCAGCAACCCGGGTGCTCGCCGGTCTGGTCCTGGCCGTGGCCGCCGCGGTGGGAATGCTCCCGTTCCTCTACGCACTGGTGACGGCCGGGCCCGCCGTGTTCAATATCGACGACCCACCCCAGGCCGAGATGCTGCTTCTCAGTTCGACCCTGGTGCTCAGCGCCCCCGTGGGCCTCTGCATCTTCTTGTATGTCTACCTTCAGGTTGGGCTGGCGGGGCCGGCCAGGGTACTCGAGAACCTCGCACCGATCCGGAGCCTCTCGCGGAGCAGAAACGTAACGAAGGGCAAGCGCATGGACTTCTTCGTGGTGCTCGTCAAGTTGACCGCGGTGCGCTTGGTCCTGTCGATGGTCCTGGCGGGTCCCGCCTCCATCGTCGGCGCCGGCCCCGGTCCCTTCGAGCAGCGGCCGGCGAACCCCTTTTCCCGGGCGTTTCTGCTCGAGATTTTCAGCCAAAGCAGGCCGCTGAGTGTCGCGGCAGCCCTGGTGGTCGGCATCTCAACCTACCTGGGAGCCGTCGCGGTGACCGCGGTGTCGGCGACGGTGCTTGCCGAATTCTTTATCGAAATACGGGACCGCACGGAGCGCAAATCCTTGCAAGGAGGGGAATCGGTCGCATAACCTTGGCCCTCATGAGATCGAGTCTGCGCGGGTGCTGCGCGCTCCTGGTTGCGATGGCCGCCCTCGGCCCGTCGGCGGCCTTTGCACAACCGGCGGCCACTCCCGAGCCTCCCACCACCATGGCGTCGGGGGTCCTGGTCGACCTGCAGACGAAGAAGGTGCTCTGGGCCAAGGACGACCGGGCCCAGCGAGCCCCAGCAAGCCTCACGAAGATACTGACCGCCCTCACCGTTCTCGACCGCGCCCACTTGGAGGACACCGCGGTGATCTCAAGTGCCGCCCGAAACGCACGGGGTGGCCGCATGTACGCCGAAGAGGGGTGGACCTTTACGATCCAGGACCTCCTCTGGGGGCTCATGCTCCAGTCGGGCAACGACGCGGCTATAACTCTGGCGGAGAAGGTGAGCCCCGACGGGACCGTCGAAGGCTTCATGAAGCTGGCCAACGCCAAGGCGGTATCGCTGGGAGCTACCGACAGCAGCTTTCAGAATCCGCACGGGCTCGACCAGCCCGGCCATATGACGACCGCCCGAGACCTTGCAATCATCACGGGGGCGGCGATGGAGAATCCGGTCTTTGTTCAGATCGTGTCGTCCAAGACCCATGTCGTGCCGTGGGGCGACGGACAGCCCCACATGTTCATCAACCACAACAAGATGCTCTGGCGCGCTCCCGGCGCCATCGGTGTCAAGACCGGATTCACAGAGGGCGCCGGCAACTGCCTGATATCCGCGATGAACCGTGACGGCCACACTCTCGTAGCGGTGGTGCTGGGCACTCCCAACCACTATGCGGAGTCGACGGCGCTGTTCGACTGGGGGTTCGCCAACCTCGAGGCCCTTCGCGCAAACTCGACCAGCGACATCCGCAAGCCCGTGAGCTCGGACGCTTTTGGGACCGGCCCCAACGGTCTCGACGTGACCGAGAGCTCCACGTCGGGGGTCCCCCGGCTCCTTCTGCCGGCCCTGGCCATGGTGGTGACAGTCACCCTGGGGATTGCATTTCGCCAGCGGCTGATCTTTCAGCGCCCCTAGAAGCACACCCCGCCGAACAACGGCGGAAACGCGCCGCTAACTTAGCCCACGTAGAGGGTGGCCTCGTTCCCCGGTTTGCGGGTGCTCTGCGGAAGCGGATCCTGCTCCAGGACCTTGTTCCCGCCACAGCTGCCTTCTCCCCCGCTTGGCGACTGGGCTACGACCTTCATGCCGAGCCCCTCGAGCTGTGCCTTGACCTCGGAGCAGGCTTTGCCCTTCACGTCGGGCATCTTGAAGGGCTCTGGGCCCTTGCTGACCTGAAAGGCCACCTGGGTGCCCTGGGGATGCTTCTCCCCTGCAGGCGGCAGCTGGATGGTCACGGTCCCCGCCGGGGCGCCATTGAACACCTGCGCGCTTACCGGAACGAAGCCCAGGTCGTTGAGGAGCTTCTCCGCTTCAGCCACCGGCTTCCCGCTCAGGTTAGGAACGTCGAGTATGGCCGGCCCATCTGAGATCACGAGGCTGACCGGGTCCCGGCTCCTTACCGTGCTCGGCTTGGGCGACTGGTCCAGAACTTTGCCGAGAGGCTCCCGGTCGTTGCGCCGGGTGATACTGCCCACCGACAGGTCCACGTCCAGGATCGCCTGTTTGGCCTGCTCCTCCAGCATGCCGACCACGGCGGGCACGTCGCTGAGCTTGGGACCAGCGCTCACCTCAACCGCGACCACCACTCCGCGTCTGGTCCAGGCGCCGACCGCAGGCTTCGTGTCGATGACGGTGCCGGGGGTCGTGTCCGAGAAGACGTCCTTGAACCTGGGCTCCAGCGCCGCCTGCTCCAGCTGCTTGGCTGCGTCTGTCCGGGAGATGCCGAGCACCGACGGGACCCTGGTGGGCTCCAGCACGAAGATGCCGCCCGCCACCAAACCGATGACCAGCAGGCTCAACCCCCACTTGATCCACCTGCGCTTGCGCTTGGGGCGCTTTTGGCGCACGACTGTGGCCAGATGCTCCGAAGCCACCTCCGAGGTGAACTCACCGGTCAGATCGGAGAGGGGCGGAGCCTCGGGGAGACCGGTCATCACTGCGGCAAGGTCCTTGCGCATCTCCGAGGCCGACTGGTACCTGTCCTGAGGCAGTGGAGCAGTCGCTTTCAGTACGATGCGATCGAGCTCAGGCCCCACCGACGGCACCAGAGCGGAGGGAGCAGGCACCCTGCCGTTCAGGTGCTCCTGCAACACCTTTGCGGCGTCGCCCTCGAAGGGAAGGGAGCCAGTCAGAAGCTCGTAGAGCATGCAACCGGTGGAGTAAAGGTCCGCCCTTTGATCGACCGCCTCGCCGCGGGCCTGCTCGGGCGCCACGTAGGCGACCGTGCCCAGCATCCCGCCGGTGAAGGCGGCGCGCTCCAGGGCTCGTGCAATCCCGAAGTCGGCAACCTTGACCCGTCCGTCGGTGGCGACCATGACATTCTCGGGTTTTACGTCCCGGTGGACCACCCCTTTGGCGTGGGCGGCCGAGAGGGCCCCAAGGACCTGCCCGGTGACCTGTGCCGCCTGCTTGGGGTACAGGCGCCCGGAGGAGCGGCCAGCGAGGATCTGGCGAAGGTTCCGCCCCCGCACGTACTCCATGACCATGTAGTACGAGTCGTTCTCCTGGCCCCAGTCGTGAACCTGAACGACGTTGGCATGCGAGATCCTGGCCACGGCCTGGGCCTCGGCTCGAAACCGCTCGACGAAGCCCGGCTGAATCGCAAGCTCGAAGGGAAGGATCTTCAGGGCGACCGTGCGCCCCAGCACCGAGTCCCGGGCGCGAAGAACGTCGCCCATGCCTCCGGAACCGATACGACCCACGATGTCGTACCGGCCGGCTATCTGGGTGGGAGTCTCTAGCCTCCTCATCCGCCGTGATACTTGCGCAGATGGTCGTTGTAACGGGTCTCGAGGAGCGTGATCTTTTGCTCGAGAGAACCTATCTTGCCCGCCGCGGTCGCGGCCTGTGCCACCTGGGCCGCCATGGAGTCGACCTTCTTGCGGAGCGCAGCATCGGAGCCCTGTGCGCCGGCAAGCTGTTTCTTGAGGTCATCGAGGTTTGCCTGGATGCCGACGAGCGACTGATTCAGCGCAACCACCTGGCCCTCCACTCCCTGGTCCTTGCCCTCCAGGGCGTTGACCCGGGTGGCGATCGAGGAAACGGTGGCCACCGACGACTCCAGCTTGGAGATGCGATCATCGTTGCGTGCCGGGCTCTGGCACGATATTGCGACGACCATCAGGACGGCGCCGGCCACCAGGATTAAAGCAGCGCGGCGAACTCTTGGGCTCATGTCAAAACGTTACCAACGACGGAGCCAGAAACGGTGGCAATTCGCCCGGCAAAGAGCCTATGCGGCTACAGAAAGTGGTTGTCTCGGGCTTTTCCGGTGGTCTAAAAGCCCAGACCGCTCTCCTCGGTCAGGCGCCGTTTGTCCTCCGAGGATACCTGCATATCGGCCGGAGTGATCAGGTAGATGCGCTTGGCGAGCTTCTGGATGTTCCCGTCCAGCCCGTAGACGAGCCCGCTGGCGAAGGCGACAACCCGCCGGTAGAGATCGTCCTCCGCCCCCTCCAGGTTGACGATCACAGGCAGTGAGCGTCGGAGCCTGTCCCCGATCTGCTGAGCATCCCCGTACGCGGTCGGACGCACGATGTGAACCTGCCCCATCTGACGAGGGGGGAGGTGGTGCACCGACGCCAGCTGCCGCTCCTCGTGCTGGGGCTCCGCGTAGCGAGGCTCGGGAGCCCGGGTCTCGTAGGAGTCGTACGAGTCGTCGTACGACTGCTGCTGGGGCCTGGACGGGACGCGACGACCGGAGGGGTCCTCGTATGTCGCTATCTCATCCTGGAGATCGTCCTCAACAAACCCCAGGTAAATGAGCGTGTTCTTGATTATTCCCACGCTGGCAATGTCTCCCTAGCGAGCAAACGCCAATCACTATAACGCTCGTGATCAGAAAAATCAGCCTCAGGCATCCGAGTCCGCCACAACGGACAGCCCGTTTCTTATCACCACGGCGCCCTTTTCGTTCACGGTTTCGAAGCCGTACAAGCTCGTGCCGGGCTCACCCGAGGTTCGCAGCGCCGGGCGCCAAACCGTGGTGGTCAGGCTCTGCCCGGGAAAGACCGGCCTCGAAAACTTAACCGTGATCCTTCGCAGGCGAGCGGGATCTCCGCCGGAGGTCCCGTCCAGAACCACCTTCGACGCCATCGCCATCGTGCACATCCCGTGACAGACAATCCCGGGGAACCCGGATCTGCGGGCCGCCTCCGGATCCAGATGGATGGGGTTGTCGTCGCCCGAGGCGTGGGCGTAACGAAAGGTTTGGTACTCGTCCAGATGGCTCAGCCCTTCAGCGACGGTCGCCCCTCTTTCTTCGATTTCCTCGACGACCCTCGCCCCCGTGCCGGTCTTTCGGATGAGCATCCTGCTGAGCACTTCGGCGACCGTTTCGCCCGAGCCGGTGGTCAGCGTCACCGCCACCGTGAAGGTGTGACCGGTCGCGGCGAGATCTACCGCCTCCAGACGGGCGCCGACCTGCAGCTCCTCCCCTGCCTGTATCGGTCGGGTCAGTCGATGATCCTGCTCGACATGAACCAGCATCGCCATGTCCACCCCGAGCTCAGGGTCCCGCATCGCTTCCCGCAGAGGCCGCATCGCTGCGACGAATGGGAAGGCGGGCGGCGCCACGGGATCGTCCGAGACGAAGCGGGGGTTGTCCTCATTGGTAGCCTCCGCGTACTTGCGTATCCCGTCGGCGGTGACCGCGAATGTTCTGGTGGGGTACACCTTGCCGGCCAGCGCCGCGTTAAGACCCATGTGGCCCCCTAGGATGTACTAATCCAACATTTCTTACCGGAGATTGGAATGAAGGCTACCTCGTCGAAGATCTATCTCGCGGTGGTGGGTCCCTCGAGGCCCAGAGATTCGATCCTCGAGCTGGCGGAGAGGACGGGAACCGAGGTGGCCAGGGCCGGAGCGATACTGCTCACCGGAGGGCTGGGCGGTGCGATGGAGGCCGCCAGCCGGGGAGCTAAGCGCGCCGGAGGGGTGACTATCGGGATTCTTCCGGGTCCGAGCCGCCGGGAGGCAAATGCCTTCGTCGACTACTCGATCCCAACCGGGATGGGAGAGATGAGAAACGCCCTGCTGATTAGGGCAGCCCCCGGGGTGATCGCCGTCGGGGGGGGGGGGGGCGTGGGCACCCTCTCCGAGATTGCGCTGGCGTTGAGACTGGGCAAACCGCTTGCGGGCCTCGAGACATGGCAGGCGAGGGTGGGAGGGACCACCGCCGGAATCAAGCAGGCCGGCTCCCCTCGGGAAGCGGTGGCAGCCGTCATCGATGCGCTGCGAGCGGCGGCCGGTGAGGACATTTAAGCCCGAGGAAGGTTAGGCTAGGTTTTTAGGGAAGAACTGAAGAAAGGCCACCGGCCACTCTGGCCAACATCAAGGAGTCTTCGAATGGGAAAGTACACGCTGCCGGATTTGCCTTACGCCTACGACGCTCTCGAGCCCCACATCGACGCCGAGACGATGAAGATTCACCACACCAAACATCACCAGACCTACGTCGACAAGCTGAACGCCGCTCTCGAGGACGAGCCGAGCCTTAACGACCGTACCGTGGAGGATCTCCTCGAAAACTGGGAGAGCCTGCCCGAACGAGTTCAGAAGCCCATTCGCAACCACGGCGGGGGTCACGCCAACCACAGCCTCTTCTGGAAGACCCTCAGCGGCACTGAGGGAGGCGGGGATCCGATGGGCGAGCTCGGCTCGACCATCGAGACCCAGGTCGGCTCCGTCGCGCAGTTCAAGGAGACCTTCAAGACCACCGCGCTGAACCACTTCGGAAGCGGGTGGGTATGGCTGGTGATAGGCGCCGGCGAGCGGAAGGTCAAGGACCAGAAAAAGCTGCTGATCATGAGCCTGCCGAACCAGGACTCACCCCTGATGGGCGGCCACACCCCCATCCTCGGGCTGGACCTCTGGGAGCACGCCTACTACCTCAAGTACCAGCAGAACCGTGCAGCCTACGTCGACGCCTTCTGGAACATCGTCGACTGGAAGGTGGTCAACGAAAACTTCGGCGGCGCAGCCAACGTGGCGGTGGCCTCAGGGTTCGTAAACCCGATGGCGGGAAGGGTCCTGGAGCGCTAAACGCAGTTGCGGGAGTGGCTTGGCTTAGCTGCCGAAAGGACCCAGGGGATTGGTTATTTCCCCTGGCAGGCACAGAACGGGCAGCCCGTTGACTGTGATGACACCGCCGGGACATCCAGCGGTCGGATTGGTGATTCCGACGTTGTCATCATCCTCGATGACGATTACCTGGCTATCCAAGCTGCTTTCGCTTTCCTGAGTGGTAAGGACGTTGGTGTCCTGGGAGTTGGTCTCCACCGCCAGGGCGAAGCCCATGACTCCGACCGGGCCCGTAACGGTAGGGGTGTTTGTCGACGATCCCGAGGCACCTGAGTCTCCACTAACAGCTTGACCGGAGAGGTTTGCGCCCGAGTCGCCCGAAGGACCACCCCCGGTGTCGCCGCCGTCGCCTCCATCGCCGCCGTCACCACTGCGAGCGCTTCCCCCCGTCGCCGAGCCACCGTCGCCACCCTGAGCGTCTCCACTGTTGCCGCCGCTGCATCCGCCGCGGCATATCGCTGAGCTGCCGCCACCGCTGTCTCCTCCGTCCCTGGCGCTGGTATTGCCACCGTCGTCCGTCAAACCCGCGTTGCCGGTGTCGGTTGGTCCCCCGTTGCCCGTGTCACCTGTGTCGCCGGAATTACCGCTGAAGTTCTCTAACTCCTGGTTCAACGTCTGGTTGGGAATGGCCGTCGCACCGTAGGCGGGGGCCAATAGGGGAACCGTAAGAAGAGAAATGAACGCGAACAGGATCGCCGCTAGAGGTTTGCTGCGCGTCATTGTTTCCTCAGCCTTCCAAGGCCATTGAGCACTTTGATGGAGCTGCTACCAAGTTGCTTTCCATCTCCCACGTCCGCTTCGAAAGCTGACTTGCCGATGAAGGAAGAAAGACGGGCTCCCAAGGGAGCCCGTCTCTAGGCACGTTACTTTCAGATCGATGTCGACGATGCCCGCCGCATCATAGACTCAGGATCGGCGGGCTTCCCACCACAACGCTCAGGCAGAGAAGCGGGTCCAAATCAAGTACGATCGCCCCCGGCGGACACACTCCCGGGGTTACCGGAGGCACGATCACGCCAATGGCCACGCAGAGAAGCGGGTCCAAATCAACAACGATCGTTCCCGGGGGACACACTCCCCCTACCGGAGGCACGGGCACGACCACCACGTCGTCGTCGTCATCAAGAACAAAGATGTTGTTGATAGTGGTGATGTTTGCGGGGGGGTTGTTGATGATCGTGGGGGCACCCCCAGTGGTCCCGCTGTTTGTGGTTGTCGTTATGGCGATATCTGTGGCGATATCTGTGGTCGTAATTGTATTTGTAGTCGTCTCGGTAGCGGTAGCAGGACCCATGAATCCCACCGGCCCCTTTACCTCCTGTTCCGCCTCGGAGTCACCGGAGTCGCCGGAATCGCCTGACTCGGAATCTCCGGAGCGGTTGTCACCCGAGTCTCCGGAGTCGCCGCCCTCCGCATCGCCGCTGTCTCCGCCGTCTCCGGCGTCGCCACTCTCGGAGTCACCGCCCTCCGCGTCCCCGCCGTCTCCCGCGGTCGCGTCGCCGCTGTTGCCGCCGCTGCAAGC
>JBBDRH010000436.1:0-15081 GCA_040905645.1 Actinomycetota bacterium | reverse complement strand
GCTCACCCTCACCACCTGTCATCCCAAGGGTAGCGCGCGTCAGAGGCTCGTAGCCAGGCTGAAGCTGATCGGATCTCCACCTCCGACCGGCTCCGGCGCGTAGATTTGCGCTTTTCCCCCTTTTGGAGGAATCAGTGGGTGCACGCGGTGGACAAAATCCGATAGAGTCACAACCTGTGTAGGGGAATCAGGACGCGCGTCATTTTCGTTTGGCGCCCGCCTGTAGCCATGCTGCATGTTTTTCCGTATCATGCGTGCCAAAAAGTGGACCGGAGGATTTCCGACGCATATAGTCCATTCAGGGAGAGAGTAGCTAAGCGAAGGAGAGGGAGATTTGATTAGAAATTTTAGGATTAGCGTTGTAATTGGCTTGGTTCTTACCATCGCTATGCTGGGTGGGCCGGCCAACGCCAGTCCGCTCCAGGCCGTGACTGCATCCGCGTACGGCCTCAGCGTCACCGGCGCTTTGACCATTGCGCCTACGCCCACAATCAGCGCCTCGTTCCCACCGTCGGCAGACAACCAGACGACCTCTCTGCTCAATGTTCCGGCTGCGCCACTCGTAATCTCCGGAACGGCGACGGTCAGGGCCGTGACTGCCACAGACGCGACCCTCGCTGCGACGGTTCCTGCTGACAGGCTGGTCAGGCAGGGCGGCGGAGCCCTTCCCGCGCTGTATAACGCCCGGGCCTACTCCAGGATCGAGGGTCTTGGCGTTCTCCTGGGCGCAGAGCCGATACCTGGGGTGGACCTTCTTCCGGACGCAGGTATTAGGGCAGGCGCTATCGAGGCCGAAGCCTTGGTTTCTTGTGTGAATGGCGCCCCGGTGATCGTAACGGGCTCCCGGCTGATCGGTCCGTTGAACGTTCTGGGCCTCGACCTCGCGGCTCCGGTTGACAACACTGTGAACACGGTGACCGACGCACTCAACATTCCAGGCGTCCTCGAAGCCAGACGCAACGTCGTCAACCCGGTGCCTGGGGGCTACGAAGTCATTGCGCTTCAGCTCAGCGTTCTGGGCACCACCATCGTGGTTAACCTGGCCGAGGCTCGGGTCGGCGGCAGCACCTGTGCTCCGGTGCCAGAGTGCTCCGACGGCATCGACAACGACGGCGACGGTCGGATCGACATTGCCGACCCCGAGTGCCACACGGACGGCAACGCCGACAACCCGGCCTCGTACGACCCGAATGACAACAGCGAGGCAGGTCTGCTGCCGAGAACCGGAGGTAACGGTCCGTTGCTCGGTGTGTCGTTGTTAGGCTTAGGTTTGCTGGCGCTGCTGGCTGCGCAGAAACTGCGCAGGTCTGAGCTCGGCTAACCGTCAACCGAACCACAAAAGGGGCGCACCTTCGGGTGCGCCCCTTGCGCGCCGTGCGCGCGCCGTTCGCCGAGTGGGTATCTTGGTTGATAGAGTGAAGTTACCGCCCGCTCGACTTGTTCCGACGCGGAGCAACGCGCAGCGTTTTACGCTGAAAACTAGCGGCTAGGGTATCCAGAAAATCGATCGTGGTGACTCTTTGACCGGATGGAGGTAGGCAATGGCTGTGAAAGTCGGCGTAAACGGCTTTGGGCGTATCGGAAGGATATTCGTACGATCGGTGCTGGAACGCCCGGACGCCGGCGTTGAGGTGGTCGCGGTAAACGACATCGCTTCTCCCGAGATCCTCGCTCACATGCTCAAGTACGACACCACGCACGGAACCATGAAGGACGACGTCACCGTCGATGACGACGGCATCCACATCGGGGACACCACCATCAAGGTCCTCTCCGAGCGCGACCCCGCCGACCTCCCGTGGAAGGACCTGGATGTCGACGTGGTGATCGAGTCGACCGGAATCTTCACCGACCGCGAAGGCGCCTCCAAGCATCTGGCGGCAGGCGCCCGCAAGGTGATCATCTCCGCTCCGTCCTCCGACCCGGACGTGACGATCGTCCTGGGCGTCAACGACGACACCTACGATCCCGACAAACACCACATCATCTCCAACGCCTCATGCACCACCAACTCGGTAGCTCCGATGGCCAAGGTGCTCATGGACAACTTCGGCATCGAGTCCGGGTTCATGACCACCATCCACGCCTACACCACGGAGCAGCAGCTCCAGGACCAGATCGCTCTCACCCGCAAGGGCAAACCGGACCTGCGCCGTATGCGCTCGGCCGCCCGCAACATCGTTCCGGCCTCCACCGGCGCGGCCAAGGCCCTAGCTCTGGTCATACCGGCGCTCAAGGGCAAGCTGGACGGCATGGCGATGAGGGTTCCTGTCCCCGATGGGAGCGTCACGGACCTGGTCTGTGTGCTGGAGAGGGAGGCGACCAGCGAGGAGGTCAATCAGGCCTTCAAGGTCGCCGCCGCCTCGGACGAGTGGAAGGGAATGCTGGTGTACACCGAGGATGCAATCGTGTCGGGCGACATCGTGGGCAACCCCGCCTCGTGCATCATCGACGGCCTCTCGACCATGGCGTTCGGCAACCTGGTCAAGGTGATCGGCTGGTACGACAACGAGTGGGGCTACTCCAACCGCCTGGTGGACCTCGTCGCGAAGGTGGGCAGTTGAAGCTGAAGCTGCCCTCGCTCGATGATCTCGACGTCAAAGGAAAGCGAGTCCTGTTAAGGGTCGACTTCAACGTGCCCCTCAAGGACGGCCAGGTGACCGACCCCATGCGCATTCGAGCCGCGCTCCCAACCATCCGGCGGCTGCTCGACGGGGGGGCGACGGTCATTGCCTGCTCGCACCTGGGCAGGCCCAAGGGCAAGGTGGACCCCAAGTACTCCATGGCTCCGGTAGCCCGTCTGCTAGCCGACGAGCTTCAGATGCCGGTCCGTCTCACCGAAGCAGCCAACGGACCCGCCGAGGACCTCGAGACACTCGGTGCGGGAGAGGTGGCCCTGCTGGAAAACCTGCGGTACGACCCGCGGGAGGAGGCCAACGACCCGGCTTTCGCTCAGGAGCTGGCCGCGCTCGCCGACGCCTACGTTTGCGACGCCTTCGGCGCCGTGCACCGGGCCCACGCCTCGGTCGCCGGAGTTCCCGCCCTGCTGCCCAGCGCGGCGGGCCTGCTGCTGGAGAAGGAAGTGAAGGTTCTCACGAGGTTGCTCGAGGGCGCCAAGAGCCCTTTCGTCGTGGTGCTCGGCGGGTCGAAGGTGTCCGATAAGCTGGGAATCGTCAAGAACCTGCTCGGGCGGGCGGACAACATCCTCATCGGCGGGGCGATGGCCAACACCTTCCTCGCCGCCGAAGGCATCGACATCGGCAAGTCCCGGATCGAGGCGGACCGGCTGGAAGAGGTCAAGAAGATTCTCGCCGCCGCCCGGGAGGTGGGCGTTCAGATAGCTCTCCCGGACGACGTGGTGGTGGCCGAGGAGTTCTCCGAGGACGCCGAAGGACGTGTGGTGGACGTCATGCAGATTCCCGGCAACGCCATGGCTCTGGACATCGGGCCCAGCACCGTCTACCGGTTCTCGGAGTGGATCCGCATCTCTTCGACGATTCTATGGAACGGCCCCATGGGGGTGTTCGAGTGGGAGAACTTCGCCACGGGGACCCGTGAGGTGGCCAAGCTGGTGGCCAAGGCGGAAGCGTTCACCGTAGTGGGCGGCGGCGACTCGGCCGCCGCGCTGGCTGCCTTCGACCTGGAGGGCGAGGTGGATCACCTGTCGACCGGGGGCGGCGCCTCCCTCGAGTTTTTGGAGGGCAAGCCGTTGCCGGGTCTGGTGGCGCTGTCCCAATGACCCGAAAGCCCATCATCGCCGGCAACTGGAAGATGAACAAGACTCACGTGGAGGCCATCCGGTTCGTCGAGGAGCTGCGCAACCGGCTGGAGCCATCGGTGTATGCGACGCGGCAGGTGGTGGTCTGCCCGCCGTTCACCTCGCTCCGTTCGGTGCAGACGGTCATCGACGGCGACGATCTGGAGATCGAGCTGGGAGCCCAGAACGTCCACTGGGAGGAGTCGGGGGCTTATACGGGTGAGGTTTCGACGGGGATGCTCACCGCGCTGAGGGTCAGGTACGTCATCATCGGGCACTCGGAGCGGAGAGAGTACTTCTTCGAGACCGACGAGATGGTCAACAACAAGCTGAAGGCCGCCTTCGCCAGCGGCCTGATTCCGATTATGTGTGTGGGCGAGACGCTCCGGGAGCGCGAGGAGGGGTTCACCGACATGAAGGTGGGCACCCAGATCCTCGAGGGGCTCAAGGGGCTCAGCGCCGAGCAGGTGGCCGGGATGGTCATCGCCTACGAGCCCATCTGGGCGATCGGTACGGGGAAGACCGCCACCTCGGAGGATGCCCAGGCGACGATCCATCAGATCCGTGAGTTCGTACGGGAGGCGTTCGAGGGGGCGGCCGACGATGTGAGGATCCAATACGGGGGAAGCGTCAACGCCGGGAACATCGACGAGCTCATGGCGCAGCCCGATATCGACGGAGCTTTGGTGGGCGGAGCCAGCCTCGACCCCACCCAGTTCGCCAGGATCGTTCAGTACGAGTGATAAACTGACTGATCCTTCTAACCCAAGGGAACCTATGATCCTCAACATTGTCCTGGCTATCCACGTCCTCGCCGCGATCCTTCTCATCCTGTTCGTGCTCCTGCACGCCGGAAGGGGAGGGGGGCTCTCCGAGATGTTCGGCGGGGGGGTCTCGGGCGGCGGATTGAGCGGCAGCACGGTGGTGGAAAAGAACCTCGACCGGCTTACCATCATGTGCGCGGTAGTCTTCGCCCTCACCACCTTCGCGCTGGTTTTCCTGATGGATTGAGGGCGCACCCCTCGTTTCGTCCAACCGCATCACGAATCCTGCTCGCCACCCTCCTTCTCGCGGCATGCGGCCGCTCAGGCTCAGCGCCGCCCTTCAACCCGGCGTTGGGAGGTTCGATCGTTGCCGGGTTGTCGGAGATCGGTCCTCTCGACCCGGTGCACGCGACCTCGCCCGCCGCTCTTACGATCCTGCGGACCGCGTGCGATGGGTTGATCGGGCTCGATCATGAGACCGGGGCGCCCCGGCCCGCACTTGCCACCGCATGGACCCTGTCGGAAGGAGCGCGCAGGCTGGCGCTCGAGCTCCGGCCGGGGAGCAGGTTCCAGGACGGCACCGCCGTACGCGCTTCGGCAATACGAGAGGCTCTCTCCCGGGTGGCTCGGCCTGCCAGCGCCAGCCCATGGGCCGGGCTGGTATCGAGGATTGAGGGCTTTGCGGAGGTCCAGTCCGGGGCGGCGACCCATCTGAGCGGCGTCCGAGCCGAGGAGGACTCCACCCTGACGATCACCCTTAGGGAGCCATTTTCGGACTTCGCGACGGTGCTGGCGCACCCGGCCCTGGTGCCGATCTCAGAAGAGTCGCTGCGGGAGACCCCCGAAGGGGCGGACCTGCCGGTGTGTTCGGGCCCGTACCGGATCGAGCGCGGAACCGAAGAAAAGGATCTTCGCCTGGGTAGAGTCTCCGGTGCGCGCAGTCACAACGAGGGCTACCTGAACGATGGCGCTGGAGAGGCGGAGCTGATCTTGATCAGGTCGTTCGATTCGGGGGAGGACGCCTACCAGGCGTACCGGGCAGGGCAGGTGGACATCGCCCGGGTCCCGGACAGCCTGGCGGGGGAGGCCCAGCAGGCCGGCGGATACCGCAGCGAGCCCACCCCCGGGATCACCTTCCTGGGATTCGATCCGGCGAATGCGCAGACGTCCGATCCCCGGCTGCGCCAGGCGATTTCGCTCTCGATCGGCCGTCTGGTGATCATCGACGCTGCGTTCGGAGACCAGAGGACACCGGCCACCGGGTGGCTTCCGGCCGGGAACTCGGTTTCGGAGGGGTCGCAGTGCGGGTCGTTCATTCGCCGTATTGCCGACCCCCAACGGGCCAAGCAGCTTTTCGCCGGCACCGGGATCGATCCCGCCTCCTTCAAGCTTGCGCTCTTCTACGACGGAAGAGTGACCGGCCGCCTCGTCGCCGAGGCCCTGGAGCTCCAGCTCGAGGAAGTCCTGGGAATCGATGTCCAGCCTCAGGATCTGGAGGGCCAGGATCTCGCTGCTCACATCCTGACCAAGCCGGCGGGCCCCGCGGCGTGGCTGATGTCCACCAAGATCGATTTGCCGGTTCAGGACGAGTTCGTCGGATCGTTCCGGACCGGATCCGCCTCCAATGTGCTGGCGTTCTCCGATCCCCAGTTCGATGAGCGAGTGGACGAGGCCCGAAGAGCCACCACCCAGTCCGACATCGCACGCGGATACTCGCTTGCGGAATCCCAGCTCTGCTCGCTCATGCCGGCGATACCGCTCTGGACGGGGGTGAGCCAGTGGATGTTCAGCCCCGAGCGAGTCGAGCTGGTCGGAGATGCCTATCTGGACTCGCTCGGCTCGCCGCTCCTTCGCCACGCCCGAGCAGCCGGTGGCTAACCTCGTCCGGAGACCGGCACCACCAAGGGCGGTTGCGCTCCTCCTTGTGTTCTCGGTCGCAGCCGGGTGCGGCGGGGGCGGCGGCGGATCGCGGGCAGCCGGGCCCCTGGACTTCGACCTGAGGGTGGGAATCACCGATCCCGGGACGCTCGATCCGGCCCGGGCGAACGGGCGCGCAGCGTTCCTCGTGCTCAAGCAGATCTGCGATCCTCTGGTAGCGTTCGATCAGGCCACCGGTGAGCTGAAGCCCGGCCTGGCCGAGTCCTGGACGGTATCCGACGACGGCAAGACCTTCCGGTTCCAGCTCAGGTCGGGAGTCAAGTTTCACAACGGCCGCGAGCTGGTCGCGGAGGATTTCGTCTTCTCACTCATGCGCCTTGCCGATCCGCGGACCCAGTCTCCCCACCACTACCTGCTCGAGAAGGTCGCCGGATACTCCAATGTCAGGGCCGGCATCAACCCCCTGCTGGTGGGCGTCCGGGGCGGCGACCCTCGGGTCCTGGAGATCGAGCTCTCCGAGCCCCATCTGGAATTCCCCGCGCTGATGGCTCATCCGGCTGCGGGCTCGCCGGTGGCGAGGGAGGAGTTGGAGGGCTCGCCCGAGAAGTACGGAAAGAGCCCGACCTGCACCGGAGCCTATCGAGTGGAGTCCAACGACACGCCCACCGGCCCACTGCAGATCACTCGGTTCGATGACTACTACGGCGCCAACGGCGCCTACTCTCGAGGCGGGCGCGGGTACGCCAAGAGAATCGTCTTCAACGTGAAGCCCAGCCTCGAGGATTCCTATGAGCTGCTCGAGGAGGACGAGGTCGATGTGGCCACTATCTCGTCCGGTGACCTCGGCAGGGCCAGACAGGAGGCGGGAAGGGTCGAGAGCGGTCAGAGCGGCCACGTTTCCTACATCGGGTTCCCGGTCACCAGGCCGCCGTTCGACAACCTCGATGTGCGCCGAAAGATGGCCGGCTCGATCAACCGCCGGTCGATAGTTAACGATCTGCTCGGCGGCTCCCGGGCCGAGGCGAAGGGGTTTTTGCCCCGCAGCAGCGGGCCGGTGGCGCAGCAGGCCGACTGTCCCGAGCCGGAGGGCGGCGGCGATGCCCAGGCGCCGTCCGATCTTCTTCTCTATCTCAACTCCGGAGGCGGGCATGAGGCCTGGCTGCAGTCGGTGGCAGACGATTGGGAGAGGGACCTGAAGAGCCGGACGACGCTGAGGACGATGGACTGGAACGAGTACGTCGACTTCCTCGCCGGCCAGGGGGCGGACGGGCCCTTTCGGATGTCCTGGTCGGTGGGCGTCCCCTCGCCGGAGGCGATGCTCAACCCGCTGTTCACGACCGGCAGCCCGAACAACTTCTCCAGGTACTCGAGCTCCGAGTTCGACGGTCTCCTGAACAAGGCACGGGCGATGGTGGACGACGAGGAGCGAGCGAAGACCTACGCCGAGGCGGCCAAGGTGCTCTGCAAGGATCAGCCGATCCTCCCGATTTGGTTCGGCCTGAACCATGTGGCCTTCGGCCCCAACGTGAGCAGCGTGGTCAAGAGCCGGCTGGACCTGTTCGGCGACCCCATCCTCAGGGAGCTGAGATTCACCGGGTGACGGCGCCGATATAATCGGTGCGTAAGTCGGAGTGGCGGAACTAGGTAGACGCGCTAGGTTGAGGGCCTAGTGAGCGTAAAGCTCATAGGGGTTCAAATCCCCTCTCCGACACCCCCGAAATGTGCCTGAGAAGGCATAAAACAAGCCCCCGGACATTTTCGCCGGGGGCTTTGTTCTACCCCGTGTTCTACCCATTCAGATATTTGAGCAAAGCCGAAACCTTGGTAGTCGCCTCGGCCTGGGTGTCGGGTACGGCGTGCCTGTAAAGATCGAGGGTGATCGAGATGTTTTTGTGCCCGAGAATGTCGGACACATCCCAGACCCGGACCCCGGCATCTAAGCTCATGGTTGCGAAGCCGTGCCGCAAATCGTGGAAGCGAATTACAGGCAGGCCGGCAGCCCTGGAAAGCCGGGTGAAAGTCCTGCTGAACCATGAGGGATGAATGGGGGTCCCGTCGACTTTGGAAAAGACGAGATCATCCTCAGTGAGTCCGAGGCCAAGCGATAGCCGTTCTTCAGCGTGTGCGCTCCGGTGGGTTTTCAAGGCCTGGAGGGTTTCAGGATCGAGGCCGATCGAGCGCCGGCCGGAGTCCGTCTTGGCATTTGCGGAGATGGTGGGCTTCCCGCCGACCAGGACGAGCGTTTGAACGATTGACACTCTGCCCCGGTCCAGGCTCAAGTCCTTGTACCGCAGGCCGAGAACTTCGGCCCTTCTCATCCCAGTCATAGAAGCCAGCCGGAAAGCTGCAAACAAGCGATCGTCCTTTACATACTCCAGGAACTGGCCGAGTTGGCCGGCGGTCCAGGTTTTCATTTCCTTGCGCTGCGGAGTGGGGGAGTCCGCCACCTCGGCCGGGTTCGACGAGATAAGGCCCTTCTTGACCGCGTCGGAGAGCGCCTTGTGAAGCAGGGTATGTGCAGACTTCACTGTCTTAGCCGCCAGGGGCCCGCCCTGCCGGCCGCCCTGCTTCAAGAGGTGGGCATAAGCCCGGTCCAGGTCGGTCGCCCGGAGCTCCTGCAGTGACTTGTGGCCGACGGTGGGGACAATGTAGGCCCGCAGGACGGTTTCATACAGGCTGGCCGTCCCGGGCCTGATCCGGCCGTTGCCCTGAGCTGCGGCAATCCAGGACTCCACGTAATCGCCGACGGTGACGCTTGAGGGCTGGACGTAGGAGCCATTGTCCAGGCTGGCCCCGATCGCCCGGGCTGCTGCTTTGGCCTCGGTGCGGGTCCGGTGGCCGCCCTTCTGCCATTCCTTCCGGCGGCGCTTGGTCACCGGGTCGACGCCTTTATCGACGACGACGTAAAAACGGGTAGTTCCCTTAGCGGTGGTTTTCTTAACGACCGATGCGTTCATTGTGTGTCCTCTCCGGCCTCGTCGACCGCCAACCGTGTGACGAATATGGTCTTGCGTGGCCCCACATCGGCCTCTTCGATGCTTATGCCTAGCCACTGCTCTAATTGACTCGCAGCGTCGGGCCAGCCGACGGCGTCGAGTACCTCGCTCAGCGCCGCGGAATCATGGCCGGTCGGGCTAATCGTCCATCCTTTGGGGCTTCGGGCTTCGGTGTCCCAATTCAGGCGAATGGTCACTTGCCCGTGGAGCCACGCCACAACTACGGGGACGGCGAGCGGCTTAAGGCCGTCACAGCGGAGCGGCTGCTTTACGTCGATTTGGAGCAGCTCGGGGAGTCGACACCCGAGGATTAGAGACACGGCATAGCTTTCTTCGAGCGGTAAGCCTCTTCGGCCGTGCTCGACGTTCGAACACGTTTGTTGAACCCACTTGAACCCGAGCGCGGACATCTCCTCGCTGAACTGCTTTTGCTGGATCCCTGCGCTTTCTCTGAGGTCTCGAACGTTCTTGCCGACTTTGCGTCTAAGCGCTTCTGGGTTCAAGGAAACTCCCTTCGGTAGCCTAAGTGCTCATTCTGGCACAACGTACGCTTGTACGCAACCCATGTCATTGTTTCTACGCTAAGATTCTCCCATGGAAACGTTGCGGGAATTTCGGAAAAGCCGAGGCCTGACAGTTGAGGCCTGCGCAGTACTTGCGGGAGTCGATAAGGCGACCGTCTCCCGCGTGGAGCGGGGGCTGCTGGAACCGTCGCCGCGCCTGATAGTGAGGTTGTCCCGAGGTCTCGGAATCTCGGCTTTGCGGCTGCAGCGAATGATTTCGAATAGCCCCAAGCCGGAGCCCGAAGAGGTCAGCTTAGGCATCCGCCTGCTGGCCGACCTGAAACAGGTATTCGGGGACCGCGACGTCCTGTCTTCAGCCGAAATCCTGGAGGAGCTCCAAGAGATTGAAGATGCGCCCTGGGCGGACCTTCACGGGCGCTCACTGACTCCTCGGGGGTTGGCGCAACGCCTCCGAGCCTTCGAAGTTAGGCCCTCGACTATCCGTAGAGGAACCCAGACACCTAAAGGCTACCGGCGAGTCGATCTCCACGATGTGTGGAAGAGGTACTTACCGACCGGCCAGGAGGCTGCCGATGCCTAACTGGATGGATGTAAGCAATAGCCGATCCCACAAGCTGGGACCGCCTCCCTATGAAAGAGCAACATCCGCAACATCCGTAACATCGGTATCGGGGAATCTCATGAGAAGGCAGGAAATTGGATCTTCCAGGCAACGCCCTTCAAGCGCAACGGTTTCCGCCAACCGCAACATAACGAAAAGGAGCCAGAAATGAGCAATTTGAATCTTCCACCGGGACCGACCTTGCCGTAAGTGCCTAGAATTTCAAGCCAGCCTACATCAAACCTATACTGCTACTTTTGTAATCACCCTCCTGTTGCATGCGCTTGCTGAGCGCGATCATGAGACAGCTTTATCCATTCCGGCTACGAACGGGGAGTGTTTATGGCAATCGATCACAACGCTCAGATCGAAGAGTTCAAGAACAAGCTACCGGGACACGTCAAACTTCTTGTGTGGCGCGAGCTGAATTCTTTGGCTTCGCTCTTGGAGGAAGACGAGGAGTTGCTCCAGCTTGCAGGAGGCCGATATCAGGGTAAGCAGGGTCTTGTAGTGGCAACGGACCGCCGGGTGATGTTCGTCGAACAGGGCATGATGAGGAGCAACCTGGAGGACTTTCCTTACGGGCGAATCTCATCGGTTCAGACGAACAAAGGCATGATCTTCAGTGAAATCACGATTTTCGCTTCAGGCAATAAGGCTCATGTCGACCAAATTGCGCCGAAGGAAACGGGTGCGGTGCTCGGTGATCTAATTAGAGCGAACCTTCGCGAGCCGAGTGGCTCCGGGGTGACGAACTCTGCGCCAGCAGCCGACTCGGCTCTGGACAAACTTAAGAAGCTGGGCGAGCTCCGCGACTCCGGAGTGATTAGCGATCAAGAGTTCGAGCATCAGAAACAGCGACTGATGGGGGAACTCTAGCCGGACGGCCTTTTTGTTCTACCCCGCGTTCTAGATCATTGAGTTGGTGGAATCCTGCCGGCCTGAGTTGCTTAATCGCCTGCAGGAGCTCAGCAAGCGGCGGCGGAAGGCCGTCCAGGACGGATTAGGGGCGCTGAGTGGCGCTGTAAGCGATTGGGACGAGGCAGTCGCCCTACAAAGGTGGGCTGCCGAGTTTCCCGGTAACAAGCCATTTCGCAGCGCCGGCGGATTCGTGCCTGGGCTCATGGCAGGTCGTCCGGGCAGCTTTGAGATGGCGCCGGGAACGTGCCGATGAGGATCGAAACTACCCCGGACCCACCCCCGGACCCACCCCCCCAGGCATACCGGGACCCACCGGGTCCCCCTTATAGGGGACCCAGGTCCCGAGCCCAACCCGGACCCAGACGATTCGCTCGACTACGACGAGGCGGTGAAGCGCATCATCGAAGGCTTTTCAGGCACCCAAGAAATCACTGCTGCGGAGTCATACGCCATGCCGGGAGCGACTTTGGACTTTACAGACGGGAACCCTGATGCCTGAGAGCTTGAACCTGGACTTTCCAGGCGGGCCCGGCCTAACGCCAAGCAGCGTAGAGTCTTCGAGGAAACAAGGAAATTCAACCAACGCTAGACATGACTAAGCATCCCCAAGGCTAGACATGAGACATGACAGAACCAGCCGGATGATGTAGTCCAAATCCGGCTTGACTCCGGAGGTCTTCGGTTGGCGGGGTTTCCGTGCGCGCCCGCATTGTGCTGTCAAGACTGTGCAAGGACATGCCGGCCTGAGTTGCTCAGTCGCCTGCAGGAGCTCCACGACTCGGCCGCCGGAACTGTGAGCGAAACCCGACCTCATGGACGCCCCAGGGGAAAACCCGACCTCATGGACGCCCGACCCCATGAGTTAGGCGACCTATGAACGCCCAGAGGAAACGCTGACCTATGAACGCCCAGAGGAAACGCTGACCTATGAACCGAACCCGGCGTCCCGTATTCGTCCCGTCAGCGAGCGGAAACCATCGCCAATCAACGCATGGTGATGAGTGGCTCTAGACTGCGCATTTAGGCGAAGAATGACCCAGTTTGGGCTCTGGTAGGCGAGGATCTGGCAACAGCGAATTTGCATTCGCAATGCAGAGGTCAGGGGTTCGAATCCCCTCGGCTCCACCCCCACTTCTACGCTTGTAGGGAACCCTCCGGGACCTGCTCTCGCAACCTGCCGGAAGGCCGCAGTCCCCACGCAGTCCGCAGGAAATTCTCCCGAAAACACACCGAGCCCCTCTCGAAGGCCTGGCGGCAACTTACCGAAGCGGCGTTTCTAGGCGGCGGTTGGCGACAGTCTGCGGGGTCCGGTATGCTCCCATTAACTGCTATTTGAATTCCGAGGGGCAGGGAGAGATGAATGGTTGACCCAAGGGACGCTAGGGCAGACGCTAAGGCGGACAAGGCACGGGCTAAGGCTCTCCGACCCTGGTACAAGAAGAAGCGCTTCATGATCCCGCTGGTTCTGGTCGTCCTCTTCGGAATCGGCAGCTTGGCGGGCGGGGGTGTGGATTCGCCCAGCGGGGACGACGCCGACTCGTCGGCTCGCGGTGGGGTGAATCAAGACAGCGACAGAGACAATACCGCTGGGCTGAATCAGCCAGTTCGAGATGGGAAATTCGAGTTCACGGTCAAGGGCATCGAGTGCGGCCAGACCAGCGTCGGCAGTCAATTCCTGAAGAAGGAGGCCCAGGGCCAATACTGCGTCTTATCCCTCAATATCAAGAACATCGGCACTGAAGCCCAGACGATGTTCGGCGACAACCAGAAGCTCATCGACTCACAAGGCCGAGAGTTTTCCTCCGATAGTGCGGCCGCCATCTACTCCGATCAGTCGAAGGTCTGGTTGGAACAAATCAACCCCGGAAACGCCGTTGACGGCCAGATGTACTTCGACGTTCCCAAGGATGCTCAGCCCGTCAAGGTGAAGCTTCATGATTCAGCCTTCAGCGGTGGAGTCGTCGTAAACCTCGCATAAGGCCGGTAGCAGCACCCCGTCTCTGGGCCTCCGGAGCCCACGTGTTAAATCGCTCTGAACTCGCCAGGGTGGGCCGGTACCCTAGGACCCCCTGGCGGGGGTCTGGGTCTCGGTCCCTTTGATGTGTAATTCGGGCTCCCACTCCATTTGGCCGTCAGTCCGCATCCGGTCCGCCACCAGGCGTTATGGAGCGAAATATGACGAAAGGTGGCGTTAAAGCGATTTACGCTCAAGTGACGCTCATTTAGCCGGTCTTACGCTCGTCGTGAACGGGCACTCTATGCGTTCGCAATGCAGAGGTCAGGGGTTCGAATCCCCTCGGCTCCACCCCGGATTTACGCCTAGAGAGACCCTTTTAGCCGAACCTTCAAAATCTCCAGGACGGCCTCTAGCTGCTCCCGGCTGCAGTTCTCCAGGCGGTCGGCGCGCAGGTCCAGGACCCGTACCCCGGCCGATGTCGAGGCGAGGCCAGCCGCTAATCGCAGCCAACGGTTGCAGCACTCGGAGCGTGTCTTGCCGGTTGGCTTCCTCCAAGTCGACCTCAGATAGCGGCTCAATCCCGGGGGCCTGGGGAAGATTCCGGGCGATGGCCTCGAACTCTCGGCGGTCATCGGCTGACAGCACTTCTCCTCCTTTCGGTTGTGGCGGTTGGCGGAAGGCGTTGCGCTTGAAGGGGTCCCGCCAACCGCCACAGTCCGCAGGAGGCGGCGCTGGCTCAGGCGGTGGGTAGCTTCCCTCCGGCGATGCTGGCTGCCCCGGCAGGAGGCAAGACAAGGCCCCGACACCGCCCCGGGTAGAACACCGGGTAGAACAGGAGGCCCAAAGGACCGAATCCACGCACATTATCCCGGTGAAATCACTAGGTCACAGACTTAGTAAAGGCCCAAAACGACTCTTGAAAGGAGCCAGAAATGAATCTGAATCTTCCACCGGGGCCGGTCCTGCCGGCGCTGGAGTCACCCCCGGCTGCTCGACAAGGAGGGGATGGGGCTTTGCAAAATCAGGCATCCAGAGATTGGCTTGCGTTCTCCGTTTTGCGACTACCTCGTCTTTGATTCTAGGACGACTGGCCTAATCCGGGAACTGAACACCGCCGACCTCGACGACTTCGAGCGGGAATTGAGGGCGGGCACATGGTGAACGGCAGAATGCGAATCGAGGACCTCTTCGCTGGGTCCGGTAAGAAAGTGAAGGTCGCCGTCTACCACAACGCGATGAAGCGGGACTGGGTGACGCTCAGGCGCCGCTACGAAGGTATGACCGAGTTCTGGGAGCTCATCAGCAAGGACATCCAGGAGCTAGACAGCGACTCGGACATCCAAAAGGAGCCGAAGCCGAGCTAGTTACTCGAAAGAGCTTGCCAGGAGAGACCGACTGCGCCCGGGCCTGCCAAGGTCGGCCGGGCGCTTTTCACTTGCGGGGGCAGTGTGTCGGCCTGGGGAGGATTAAAGCAGATCAATCCCGTGGGCGGAGCGGGAGGCAAGGGCGGTTTGTTCTACCCCGTGTTCTACCCATTGCCCTAGAAACCGATCGGTACAGATGCAAGACATCGGCACAGATGCAAGGTTATTTGTGCCTGAGAGCTCCGATTCTGACCCTAAAAGACACAATTGAACACGCATGATGCCACCGGCGGCAAAGTTGAGGGCCTAGTGAGCGTAA
>JBBDRH010000435.1:0-2483 GCA_040905645.1 Actinomycetota bacterium | reverse complement strand
CCTGCTCAGGCATTTCGGCTCCACCAGCGGGGTCAGGGAGGCAACCCCCGAGGAGATCTCGGTGGTCCCCGGGATAGGTCCTGTGCTTGCGTCCAAGATCCATGAGCAGCTGAGGGCGGCGGGCTGATGGACCAGCCGGGGGCTAAACCGCGCTTCACGATCATCACCGGGCTTTCGGGCGCAGGCAGATCGGAATCTGCGAAGTGTTTCGAGGACCTGGGCTACTTCGTCATCGACAACCTTCCCCCTGCGCTGATCGAGAAGATGGCCGAGCTGATCTCGGTGCCCGGTAGCAAGGTGACCCAGGTGGCCCTGGTGATCGACCCCAGGGGCGGCGAGTACTTCCCCGAGCTCCAGAAGTCGCTTAACCAGCTCCGCGACCGGGGCATCGAGTACCGGATCCTGTTTCTCGAGGCTTCGGACGCGGCCCTGGTGCGCAGGTTCGATCAGACCCGGCGAAAGCACCCGCTGGCCGAGAGTGAACGAGTGATCGACGGAATCCTCGAGGAGCGGGAGATGATGTGGCCGCTGCGCGACCAGGCGGACGTGATCATGGACACGACCGGGCTGAACGTCCACGAGCTGCGGGACAAGATCAACTCGCTGTTCGCCGAGCCCGAGCCGTCGTCGGGGATGGCGGTCAACGTGATCTCCTTCGGCTACAAGCACGGGCTTCCGCTGGACTCCGACATCGTCCTGGATTGCCGATTTCTGCCGAACCCTCACTGGGTGGAGGAGCTGCGCCCCCTGGACGGCACCAACCGGAAGGTGAGGGGATACGTCCTAAACTCGCCCGAAACCGAGCCCTTTCTACATGAGCTGCGCCGGCTGATCGGCGTGATGCTCCCCGGCTTTGTAAAGGAGGGCCGTCACTACCTCACCATCGCGGTGGGCTGCACCGGCGGCCGGCACCGGTCGGTTGTGATCAGCGACGAGATCGCCAAATACCTTTCCGATAAGGGCTTTCCGCCGACCGTGGTTCATCGGGACCTCGAGAAGGAATGACCCGGGGCCCTCAGGGCGGGCCGCGGCTAAAAGCAGAGGAAGAGGATGCAGCGCTTCGCCGGTACGGCTGCAGTCAGTGATAACGAGGAGTGCGACGGGGCCGGGAACCAGTGCTCCCGGCCGCCGCCGGCGGCGTAGGGGTGCTGCGGTCCCAACGGCTGTTCCGTCGTCATTCCGGGAGCCCTCTGCTCCGCGTAGGGGATCGCTTCGCTCAGGGTGACGTGGCCGTCCCCGTTTGCATCCGCCTTGCCCTTGAGCATCCCTTCGTCCACCAGCAGACCGGTCCAGACCGAGTTGCTCCAGCCCGGGTACTCGTAGCCCTTTTCAGTCTCCTGGGAGGCGGCGGTGAAGAGTCTGCGGTCGCTGGCGACGGCGTTGTCAAAACCGGAAGCTTCGCATCCGGCAATGTCGATCCATGCATGACCATGCAACTGACGCATATAACTTGCAAACTCGGTATCCGAGATGAAGCGGTTGTCGTGAGGCCACAGGAACTCGTTGAGCCCCTCGCTGCCGCCCATCTGCTTGACGTGGCCCGAGTAGTGGAACACGCAGTAGCTGTCTGCTCCCGTGCACCTGCTTACGAGCCATTGCATGCCTTCACGCATCGCCGCCTGTGTGGCGGCCTGGTCGACCAGCAGCCTGATCTGATCGGCGCGCCATCCGTGCTTGATCAACAGGTCGCGCTTGTCCATCGCATCCCCCACCGCGCCCACATTCGGCCGGGTGCGTCCCTGGAAGTGGTCCACACCAATGATGAGAGCGGCTCCGTTCGGAGGGGCGATGGCGCCCAGCGCGGGCAGCGCGGTTCCCAGGCAGGCCGTTGAAGCGAGGATCAGCAGAAGAAATCGGCGCATCAGATCCTTTTCCGATCGAACCGGGGACGCAGATCCTAGCATTTTGAGTGCATTTTCAATGTGAGATGGCTCCCTGCTCGCAGGCTTTAGAGTGGGCTATGGCATTTGCACTTTCCCCCAAATCCAGGCGCGCCCTCATTTCCGGCCTCACCTTCCTGGCCGTTGGCTCGATCCTGGCAGGTGGGGCCTTGCTGGCTCACCCCTACTACACCGACTACCGGGCCCAACAGAGCCAGAAAACGCTGTCGGCGGCTCTGGAGACGCCGGAGATAAAAAAGGCCTTCGAGGACAAGAGCGTGCCGGTCGCCAGCCCGGTTTCGAGGCTGCTGATCCCCAAGCTCGGCGTGAGCACGGTTGTGGTCGAAGGCACGACCAAAGAAGCTCTGGACGCGGGAGCCGGCCACTACTCGCAGACCAAGCTGCCGGGGGAGGTGGGCAACATCGCCATAGCCGGCCATCGCACGACCTACGGCAAGCCGTTTCACAACCTGGACCTTCTGGTCCCGGGCGATCAGGTGATCCTCGAGACACCCGTGGGCCCATTCACCTACGAGATGGTGCCTCCATTTGAAGGGCACGAGAACCCGTGGGTCATCCGGCCCGACGACTGGTCGGTGGTGG
>JBBDRH010000434.1:1256-2486 GCA_040905645.1 Actinomycetota bacterium | reverse complement strand
GGCCGACGGCGTCGACCTGCTCCGCCGTTCCCCCAACCCCCTCAGCACTCAAGCCCCCTGGCCGGGCACGATCCCGGCCCCTTCGCCGGCCCTCGTCTTCCCCGATCGGACGCCGGTCCGATTGGTGGGCGCGGCCGATCAAGCCCTCGAGGTGGTGAACCAGCGCCTCAGTGCCGACGCTGCCCGGCTCCTCGTCAAGGAGGGTGGCAAATGGGTGTCGGTGACCGGCTGGGCAGGGCCGTGGCCGGTCAGAGAGCGGTGGTGGGACAAAATAGCGGGCCGGGAGCTAGCCCGGCTGCAAGTGAACTGCTCGGACGACAACGCCTACTTGATCGCCTACGAGCAGGGCCGTTGGTGGCTGGAAGCCAGGTACGACTGATGCAGCCCTTCGGCGAATCCCAAGGGGTGCTATCAAACGACTGCCAGCGGAGCCGGCATCCATGTTTTTACCGGATCCGAAGGCCGGGCACCCGGCGGAAATCGGCAGTGTTGCGAGTTAGCACGGTTAGGTGGTGGACGAGTCCGGTAGCTGCGATTAGTGCATCCGGCATCTTGAGGCCAATTCGTCTGAGCTCGGCAGCTTTTTCGGCGACGCGGCGATCCACCACAAGCTCATCCATCCCGGCCAGCAACCGGCGGGCTGCCGGCAAGAACTCGATTCCGCCGGCCAAGAGCTCGGCTCGGGTAACCACCGAGTACGCCAATCTGCCGCTTCTGGGAAGGCGCTTTACGGACTCCAAATGGTCGATGCAGACATCGGTATCAACCAGAAGATCTTTAGTGCCGTGACCACCAATCACTTGGGTGTTTGGCGGCGTGAGCCGGCGCCATGCTTCGTTCTCGGTCGCCCCTTTAGGGCACAGCTAAAGGGGCTTCCTGCGGCCTCGCCTGACGCCTGCTCTCGCGCCCCAAACACGCAACCCTTGATGGTCACGGCACTAGCCACGATGATCCCACTCGTCCCGACTGGGAATGGTTTCTCCGATTCCCTTAGCGGCACCAAAGGTGGCGTCGAGGTAGTCGTCGTCATCGTCATCGACGTACGCATCGACTGCACGCCGAACCACCTCCGCCATGGTGGAGTGCGTGCGCTTGGCGATCTCGTCGATACGAGCCCGCTGCTCATCGGTCAAATAGATCTGGGTGCGTTGTGCCATATACAGCATGCACTATACAGCATTGCTTATCGCGCCGAAGGCACATCCCGTCGCCGCAGGCTACGGGATGTCA
>JBBDRH010000434.1:0-1156 GCA_040905645.1 Actinomycetota bacterium | reverse complement strand
TCAAAGATCGCCGGCGAAGCCGGCGGCCAAGCCGTCGCCGCAGGCTACGGGATGTCATCAAAGATCGCCGGCGAAGCCGGCGGCCAAGCCGTCGCCGCAGGCTACGGGATGTGACAAAACGACTGCCGGCGCAGCCGGCATCCAAGACTTACTGTGGGCTTCGATAGCAGCCACGAGGTTCCTTGGCCCCAGCTCGAGAGGCTTCTCTCCAACTGGGACGCCCCCTCGCCGAAGGCAACGGGGCGTAATCAAACGAACACCGGCGAAGCCGGTGGCCATGCCTTTCATGCGCCGCTCGGCTCGGATGCGCCGGTCTACAAGCCGCCGCCGGTTCCCTACGACGGCCTGCAGTGGCGGCCGGGCAAGGTCCCCTACGCCGAGTTGCACTGCCACTCGAACTTCAGCTTCCTGGACGGCGCCTCGTCGCCCGAGGAGCTCGCCCGGGAGGCTACCCTGCTGGGCCTGGAGGCGCTGGCGCTCACCGACCACGACGGCATGTACGGAGTGGTCCGCTTCGCCGAGGTGGCCAAGGAGATCGGCCTGCGCACCGTGTTCGGCGCCGAGCTCTCCTTCGATCTCCCCAAGCCGCAGAGCGGCGAGCCGGATCCCTGCGGCCATCATCTGCTGGTTCTCGCCCGGGACCCGGAGGGCTACGCCCGGCTGTGCCGGCTGATCAGCGAGGCCCAGCTGGCCGGCAAGCAGAAAGGCAAGCCGGTCTACGACCTCGCCCGGCTGGCCGAGCTGCATGGGGGCCACTGGCTTATGCTGACCGGCTGCCGCAAGGGATCGGTGCCGAAGGCGCTGGCCGAGGGAGGGCCGGAAGCCGCGGAGAGGGCACTGAATGAATTGATCGATGTTTTCGGCAAGGGCAACGTTGCGATCGAGCTCTGGGACCACGGCTTTCCGACCGACTCGGCTCGCAACGATGCTCTGGCGGAGCTGGCGGCCAAGACAGGAGTCGATCTCATCGCCACCAACAACGTCCACTACGCCTCCCCGGAGCGGTGGCAGCTGGCCAACGCCATCGCTGCAGTCAGGGCCCGCCGGTCGCTGGACGAGATCGAGGGGTGGCTGCCGCCGGCCCCCACCGCGAGGATCCGGTCGGGGGAGGAGATGGCCAAGGTGTTCGAGCGTTATCCCGGAGCGGTCCAACGCT
>JBBDRH010000433.1:0-2501 GCA_040905645.1 Actinomycetota bacterium | reverse complement strand
CCGAACCAACCGTTCCACGTATGCAGGCGGCGTGAACTCGGCACCGAGCCTGTGCCTCTCCTCGCGGTCAAGCGCTCGGGTGAAGAGCGTTCCGAAGATGCTCGGCTCTACCTGAGCCCAATCGGCCCGTGCGGCCTCCATCAGAATCGCCAAGTCACCGCGAGTGAGCGGTACGACCTCGGGAGTCTGGAAGAAATGGCCGTTGTATCGCAGCAGCTTCCGAACACCGAAGCGCCCTCCCACGTCCATGGCCTTCCAGAGCTCGAGCGCACCATCCGCGAACTCGTCCGGGTTTGCCAGTCCGAGCCTCACGAGGTCCTCGAAGGGTCGATCGTGAAGAAGGTCCACGTCCTCCGCGAAGAGTGTGAATACCACGCGGATGAGGAAGCGGGCGACTCTCTCCGGGTCGTGGCCACGGCCCTCGAGTGAAGACGCGAGCTCCGCAAGGTGCTCGGCGATCTCTCGAGTTACTGCCGCAGCGCGTCTCCGGGGATCCCGGTCGTGCGGACGCTCCCATATGTCTTGGAGGAGCTCGATGTCCTCCGGTCTCTCGTGGAGGGTCGGAAGATCGATTCGACGAGCAGCCTGAAAGCCCCCATAAGTTCCGTGCCACCGATCCCATACGAGGAGTCGGCTGCCCACGTCGAGAACCATCAAGTAAGGCGGCGCGTGACCTGGGACAAAGTGGGCGTACTCGATGGCCTGGCCGAATGCGCGGCGTAGGAGGAGGTCGCCCGAGGCCGATGTATCCTCGTCCTTCGCCTCCAGGATGAAGCACCCGTCTTTGAAGAGATCGGCGCGCTTCACCGTTTCTGTGCCGTCCCTTGTCACGACGCGAACGGGATACTCGAATTCATATCCCGCGCCGCTGGGCCGGGGCCGCTCCACACCGAGGGCTTCGGCTAGCTCCGTGAGATAGAGCTGGGCATTGGTGCGTTCGGCCGGCTTGGCGGCGGCCCATCTCTCCGAGAGAGCTCGGAGCCTGATCTGGGGTTCGGACATGGCGGGCAACATGCACGAGCCGATACGCTCGGTCCAGGCCACCGCCACGTCGACGGCACCCGGTGGCCCCGTTTCAGCCCTCCGCGTATGATGCGTTAGCTAGGCAAGGCAATCGGCTCCGCGATCAAGGCGGCAGATTGTGCCCGAACGGTGTCGGGACCGTATTGAATCATGGGTACGAAGGGGAGCACTCGCATGGATAAGCCCGCCTCGACAGAACAGGGGGCGCCTGAGAACCGGGCACCCAGGTTCGTCCGTTTCCTGCTAGTAAGCGTCGCGGCAATAGTCAGCCTTCAGGTGGCGTTCAGCCTCGCGACGTACCGCTATCTTGGAGACATGCAACAGAGGGGGCTGTTCGGCGACATGTTTGGTGCCCTCAACGTCACCTTCTCCGGGTTGGCCTTCGCCGGCGTGATCTACGCGATCATCCTCCAGGCGGAGGAACTGGGCCTCCAACGGAGCGAGCTGCACCTTACCCGTAATGAACTCAGGACGGCAGCCAACGCCCAAGCCACTCTCACCAAGATTCAGCAGCGACAGGAGGCTCGTCAAACCATCCGAAATCTGGCCGCGGCAGCCGCTCGGGCGGCCGTCATCGCCAACGCGCGTCAGAATGGTGATACCGAGGACCGGGTTCACCAGCTCATTGTGGAATTCTGGGGTCTCTGGGGCGGCGACGTCGTCGCGGCCTTCGGAGCGGAGTCATACCTGGTCAAGCAAGTCGACGGATGGTTCCTACATTCGCTGGACATCGGGGCCATGCCGATGTCACACAAGATGCTTCGGTCGATCGATGAGGTGTTCTCCGATCTGGTCAAGGGACTTCACAGCAGGGTGCAAGACGCCCAAGAAGAACTCACCAGGGTTCAGGACTTCATCGACGTCTACATGGACAAAGATGGCCAGCTCACCTTCGTGAAGGAGGACTAGAGCCATGACCTCCACCCAACTCCTCATCCTGGCCTGGTTCGCCCCGAAACCGTGGCCGTCGTCGCGCACGTCCTTCCGCGCACCTATCTGGCGGGGGAGCAGCCTAGCGGCTACTGTCGCCGCATCGTCCGTTACTCGGTCTCCGAAACGGAGGACCACGATTGTCGAGAGGAGTTGAGGCGCTCGTTACTCCAGCGCTTCTGATTTGGGCGAGAGAGAATGCCGGCTTCTCACAGGCCGAGTTCGCGGAACGGTTTAAGAAGCCGCTGGCGGTAGTCCAGTCCTGGGAATCCGGCGCCGCGAGGCCGACCGTGGGCCAGGCCCGTGCATGGGCCAAGGCCTGTGGCCGGCCGCTCGCTGTCCTCTATCTCTCCGAGCCACCGTACGACTTTGCTCCGCTCGAGGACTTCCGCCGGCTGGATCCCTCGGGAGAAGCACAAGCGACAACATGGCTTCGTCGGTCTATCCGCCTGGCACGAGATAGGCGAGCGCTCGTCCTGGACCTGCTCGAAGATGACGAGGAAGTCGAGGGCATCCCCTGGCGGCTGGAGGTGCCTGCCGACAATCCT
>JBBDRH010000432.1:0-2516 GCA_040905645.1 Actinomycetota bacterium | reverse complement strand
TCTCGGTCGCCCCCGTAGGGCTTCGGCTATGGGGGCTCCCTGCGGCCTTGCCTGATGTCACCTCACGCGCCCCAAACCTCGCAAAAGTTGACTGAAGGGACACCAGTGCCCAAGGCGTCGGAGGAACTTCCGAGAGGCGAACAAAAAGTCAAGGCGGTTACATCGATGTTCGATGCGATCGCTCCCAGATACGACCTCGTGAACCGGGTAATGACTTTCGGGATGGATTCGGGGTGGCGGCGCAGGACCGTCGACGAACTCCGGCTTCTCGAGGGTTCCCTGGTTCTGGACGTGGCCTGCGGGACCGGGGATCTGTGCCGGGAGCTCCGTAAGTCCAAGCTGCGGGCGGTCGGCCTCGACATGTCTGCCGGGATGCTGGCGGTTGCCCGCACCACGGCCCCCCTGGTGCTCGCAGACGCACTGAACCTGCCGGTGCCGGATGGGTCGGCGGATGGGATCACCTGCGGATTTGCGCTGCGCAACGTCAAGAGCCTGGAGGAGCTGTTCACCGAGTTCGCCCGGGTACTCCGGCCGGGAGGCAGGGTCAGCCTTCTCGAGGTGGCGGAGCCCAATGCCCGAATCCTCAAGCTGGGGCACAAGATCTACTTCCACAAGGTGGTGCCTCTCATCGGCGGCCTGATCTCGGACCGCAGCGCGTACAGCTACCTGCCTCGCTCCGCCGCTTACCTGCCCCCACCGGATGAGCTGCTGCAGCTGCTCCGCTTGTCGGGCTTCGAAGGCATCGAACGCACGGTCCTGGGCCTGGGAGCAGCCCAGCTCATCACCGGAACGCGGGTGTGAGCGGGAAACTAAGCTCCACCACCGTAAAGCTGGACGAAGCCCCCGATCTTGGAGCCTTGCTGCCTTCGGAGGGCGGCGTTATCTGGCTCGCCGAGGCCACCAGTCTGGTTGCCTCGGGTCCCTGCCTCAGGATCGAGGTGGGAGCCGGCGCCGGGCGATTCGAGCGTGCCGCCGAACTCTTCCGACAGCTTCTGGAGGGAGCTGAGATTCGCGACGAGGTCGACCTGCCCGGGACGGGACCGGTGCTCTTCGGAAGCTGGACCTTCGACCCCGACGCCGAAGGCTCTGTCGTGTTGATTCCCTCCCTGGTCTTCGGCTCGAGCGAAGGGTTGAGCTGGAGGACCGAAGTAGAGTTCGACGCTGCGCTTGCTCCCGCTCACCTCCCTTTGGGCGGCCGCGCCGACGACACATCGGTGGAAGAGTGGATGGACGGCGTCGAATGCGCCCTCGATGAAATCTCCCAAAGCGCCTTCGAGAAGGTGGTCCTCGCCCGGCAGGTCACGGTTTCGGGGGCCGCTCCCTACGATCAACCGGCGCTCACCCGGCTGCTCCGTGAAACCTATCCGGGATGCTTCACCTTTGGGTTCCAGGACCTCGTGGGAGCGAGCCCTGAGCTCCTTATACGGCGTGTGGGTGATGTGGTCGACTCGATCCCGCTCGCCGGATCCGCTCCTCGTGGTCGCACCGACGAACAGGACGCTGCCATAGGGCGCAACCTTTTCGAGTCGGCCAAAAACCGAACCGAGCACGCTCTCACGGTGAGCTCGGTGACCGAGCGACTGCAACCGTACTGCTACGAGCTCGTCGCAGAACCGGAGCCATCGCTGATGCTCCTCGCCAACCTCCAGCACCTGAGCACCAAGGTGCAGGGCCGGTTAAAAAGAAACGCCAGTGCGATCGAGCTCGCCGGGGCGCTTCATCCGACCGCGGCGGTGTGCGGAGTACCCCAGGAAGCTGCACTCCACTTCATAAGAAACGCGGAGACCTTCGAGCGCGGGAGGTATGCCGGACCAATCGGCTGGATGGACCGCCACGGGGACGGCGAGTGGGCGCTGGCGCTGCGGTGTGCTCTGATCGAGGGACGGACGGCAAGAGTCTTTGCCGGAGCCGGGATAGTCGGCGACTCGGTTCCCGCCGAGGAGCTCGAGGAGACCAGACTCAAACTTCAGGCTATGTTGGATGTTCTAGGCCGGGAAGACGCCACTGGAGCCCAATCGACATGAAGCCTCGAATCTCGGTATTGACGCTGGGCGTCGACGATTTGCAGCGCTCTCTGGAGTTCTACAGGGACGGGCTCGGCCTTCACGCTCAGGGAATTGTGGGCGGTGAATCGAGCACGGGGCCGTGGCGTTCTTCGAGTTGGCCGGGGGACTCACGCTGGCGGTCTGGACACGGGCCGATCTTGCCCACGACTCCGGCCTGCCGCCCAGCGCACCAAGTGCGACCGAGTCCTCCATCGGGCACCTTGTGAACAGCCGGGCGGAGGTGGACCAGGTCATGGAGCAAGCCCGCAAAGCCGGGGCGACGATCGTCAAGAGGGCAGGGGAAACGTTTTGGGGTGGCTACGGAGGGTACTTCCAAGATCCTGACGGACATCTCTGGGAGATCGCCTGGAACCCATAGGTAACGGTGGAGGACTAGTGCCATATCAGCCAACCTTCGGGGCGTTTGGCGGCGGGAGGCGACTCGGCCTACGCTCCCTTCGGTCGCTGCGG
>JBBDRH010000431.1:0-15458 GCA_040905645.1 Actinomycetota bacterium | reverse complement strand
GATTAGCCTCGAGGGGAAGGCCTTTGCTGTCATCGATGACTCGGGTGCCTTGTTTTACCTGGCGGCCGATTCCGCCCCATTTGGACGCTACTCGCGCCTCTTTACGTCGTTGCTGACCAAACAGGATCTGGCGGAGTTTGAGGAGCAGCTCCGAAGCCATCCTCCCGCCATTGTCGTCACCCGGCCGCCCGTGATCCTGCCCTCCAGGATCTATGAGAAGTGGCATTTCATATCGTTTGGGGCGAATAATCCTACGGACACCCTGTCACAGCTGAGGGGGGTGGTGACCGACCTCTACCGTCTTGAATCAATTTTCGAGCCGTACGAGATTTGGAGTCTCAAGCCGGCATCCAGCTCTAGTTGACAAGTAGCTTGGTCGGGCCATGGGCCAGCCTGGTGGTTCCGAGCCGTCTTGCTCGCGGGTGGCTAGTGCGGAGGCCACTATCCCTTGGGGTGTTTGGCGGCGTGAGAGCGGCCCCAGGCTTCGTTCTCGGTCGCCCCTTTAGGGCAGGGCTAGACATCCCACGGGAATTAGATGTCAAGCGGCAGCCCCCTCCGGGACCTTGGTGCCACTTCACGCGCCCCAAACCCGCCAACGTTAGTGGCCACCACACTAGCTCTCCCGTCTCCGATTCCACTCCCTCATGAACAGGGCCAGGCGCTTGCGCACGAGGTGGGCCACCGACCTGCCGCCCATGACTGCCACGCCAAGGATGGGGTGGCGATTACGAAAGGAGGTCTCCGGTACCCCCTCCAACCCGGAGTCCACGAGCAGGCAATCCTGAGGCATTGAGGGAAGGGGTTGTTGCGAGGCGATCGCCAGGAAGTACTTTGGAGGCGGGCTGGCGACCAATTTCCACCGCCCCTCCTCGTATTGGACCACCTGTCGAGCGGCATCGGTACGAGCCTCGCCGGTGCCGTCGAGGGGGGACAGCATCGAACCCGCTACCGCCCGTTGGCCGTACATGGTCACATGCGCGAAATGGCCCGCCAGCAAGGCCTGGAACTCCCCCCGGTCCAGCTCCTTTAGGTGGTAGGGGTTTGGATATCCGAGGGCCTCGTTGTAAACGGCTCGGTCGGGAGTCGAGACGATGAACAGGCCTTCCGGACGGAGCACGCGGGCGACTCCGCCCACCAGTCGCTCCTGGTCCGAGATGTGCTCGATGACCTCGAAACATACGACCACGTCCACCGACGAGTCCACGAAATCGTCGAGCTTGAGCACCGACCCCTCGACAAACGACAGGTTGAGTGCGTCGTACTGGAGCACTGCGTGTGCAACCGCCACGGGGTCGAGCTCGACCCCAACCACCGTTTTCGCCCGTCGAGCCAGGATGTCGGATCCGTACCCCTCGCCGCTGCCCAGGTCGAGTACGACCTTGCCGTCCACAAACTGCTCGCTGAACAGGTACCGGTGCAGGTGCTCATGGATGACCGAAGCTTCGTCGCTCCACGGCACCATGCGCTCCCCGGTCCAGGACAGCAGGCGTCTGGGGTGCGTACCCTCCTGGGTCATGGGGTTGACGGGGTTGCGAAGATGACGCTGGGTGAGTTGGGCGACAAGCTCAGGGCCGATCCGCCGGGATGCGCTCCGGCGGAGCTGCAGCAAACGCTTTCGCCCTGGTGCTGCGGGCGTGCATGCGGTAGGACAGGATCACCCAGATCATTCTAATACCCACCTTCACGGCTGCAGGGCGCCGGCCGGTGACCGAAGAAACCCCTACTCGAGCCTTGTAGTTGACGGGAATTTGAACACTCCTCAACCTCATGATCCTCGACAGGCACATCATCTCGGCCCCCAGGCAGCTGCCCATCTCCCGAAACATCGGAAGCAGAGTCTCGATGGCCTTGCGATTCAGCAGCCGGAGGGTACAGCCAACATCCGAGAGTGAGTTGGTATTGAAGATCACCTCCATCAACTTGGCAACCATCCAGTTGCCCAGGCGGATGAACCAGCCCATGTTGGCGTCCTGCCAGATGAACTCGCCCACCGTGCGGGTGCCGTAGACGATGTCGACGTCCTCGGAGTAGGGGAGCATCTTGAAGAGGTCCCGTGGGTCGAAGGTGGCGTCCGGCTCGCAGATGCACACGAGGTCGCCGCTCACCTCCGTGAGCCCCCGGACGATGGCCGCACCGTACCCCTGGCGGCTCTCGAAGACTTCGATCGCTCCGGTCTGGGCCACCTCCTCGGTGGTGCCCTCGGCGGCGTTGTTGTTCACGACGAGGACCTCGTCCACCACCCCCGTTTGTTCGAAGGCGTGGATGACCTCGCGAATGGAGTCCTTCTCGTTGTACGTGGGCAGCAAAACGCTCACTGACTTTCCTTTGTACACGTATTCGGGCTCCTGGTAGAACGGCTCAGCGGAGAGGACGGGTTGGCGTTTGCGCTTGAATATCGGTACAGAATCATATCCTCGTAAGCCCAGGGGACAAAGACTCGCCGATCTCTAAACCTCACGGCGAGTAGGGTGGCATTCGCCGACCTCATTGACCTGTTAACGACGGGCGTCCGCTAAAGGGACCGGCATTGCGACTTTCGAAAACTTTCCTGAGTCCGGGGGCCCAATCGAGGCCTCGGGCACTCGACGAGCTCCGCCGGCGGGCGCCATTTCCCTGACGGAGGAATCAATAACGGCGCCGTCGAACGAACGGTGCGCCGGACTAGAGGAGCGCCCAATGAGAAAGACCTGTCTTTCCACTTTCTCGGCCAAAAACGTGTATTGTCCTGTTAGTGAGATTGGGGTGCCCCGACTATCCGTCCGGACCTTGCCGTCCGGTGCCAACAGGAGGTAACGCAGTGAGCTCTAACCCCGACTTCAAGGTCGCCGACCTTTCCCTTTCCAGCTTTGGACGCAAGGAGATCCGTCTCGCCGAGCACGAAATGCCGGGATTGATGGCAGTACGTCACGAGTACTCGGCAGTGCGGCCACTGGCAGGGGCCCGTATCACCGGCTCCCTGCACATGACCGTTCAGACCGCCGTTCTCATAGAAACCCTCGTCGCTCTCGGCGCGGAGGTCCGCTGGGCCTCCTGCAACATTTTTTCGACCCAGAACCATGCCGCCGCGGCGGTAGTCGTCGGACCGAATGGCACGGTCGAGGTTCCGCAGGGGATTGCAGTGTTTGCCTGGAAGGGCGAAACGCTGCCCGAGTACTGGTGGTGTACCGAACAGGCGCTGACCTGGCCCGGCAACGGCGGTCCTAACATGATTCTCGACGACGGCGGAGACGCCACCATGCTGGTCCACAAGGGGGTCGAGTTCGAGAAGGCAGGGCAGGTGCCGATCCCCTCTGAGGACGACAGCGAGGAGTGGAAGGTCTTTCTCGAGGCGTTAACGGTTCGCCTGGTCGAGGAGCCGGGCAAGTGGACGAGCATGGCCGAGGGGATCCGTGGCGTCACCGAAGAGACCACCACCGGCGTCCATCGCCTCTACGAAATGGCAAAGGCCGGCCAGCTGCTGTTCCCGGCAATCAACGTCAACGATGCAGTCACCAAGTCGAAGTTCGACAACAAGTACGGCTGCAGACATTCGCTCATCGACGGAATCAACAGGGGCACCGACACGCTGATCGGCGGGAAGGTGGCCGTAATCTGTGGCTACGGGGACGTGGGCAAGGGGTGCGCCGAGAGTCTGGTCGGCCAGGGCGCACGGGTCATAATCACCGAGATCGATCCGATCTGCGCACTGCAGGCCGCCATGGATGGCTATCAGGTGTCCCTGCTGGACGATGTCGTGGACAGCGCAGACATCTTCATCACCGCCACCGGCAACAAGGACATCATCACCGCCCGGCACATGTCACAGATGAAGCACCAGGCGATCGTCGGCAACATCGGGCACTTCGACAACGAGATCGACATGGCCGGGTTGGCCAAGGTACCGGGAGTTCGGAAGGAGAACATCAAGCCTCAGGTCGACACGTGGACCTTCCCCGATGGGCACGCGGTGATAGTGCTGTCCGAAGGAAGGTTGCTCAACCTGGGGAACGCCACCGGCCACCCCAGCTTTGTGATGTCGAACAGCTTCACCAACCAGGTGATGGCTCAGATCGAGCTCTTCACCAAGAGCCAGGACTATCCGATCGGCGTGTACACCCTGCCGAAGCAGCTCGACGAGAAGGTTGCCCGGCTGCATCTGGAGGCTCTCGGAGTCAGGCTCACGAAGCTGACGGAGGAGCAGTCCGCCTACCTGGGCATCCCGGTGGGCGGACCATACAAGCCGGATCACTACAGGTACTGAGTCGGCAATGTCCGGTTTCGATTCCCTCAGCGGACTGCCCGGCCGCCATTTCCTGTTCGTCCCTGGGCCGACCACCATACCCGAGCGGGTCCTGCGGGCAATGGACCGGGCGATGGAAGATCATCGATCATGCGCGTTCCCGGAATTTACGCTCGGGCTGCTCGAAGATCTGAAGCAGATCTTTCGCACCGACGACGGCCAGCCGATCATCTTTCCCGCGACGGGAACGGGCGGGTGGGAGTCAGCCCTGGTGAACACCTGCTCGCCCGGCGACCGTGTGCTCGCGGTTCGAAACGGCCACTTCAGTCATCTGTTCATCGATTGTGCCGAGCGTCACGGGCTTGTCGTGGACGTCATCGACGTCGAGTGGGGTGAGCCCGCTCCTCCCGATCGGATCGAGGAGGCGTTGAAAGCCGACCGCGCCCGGGAGATACGTGGAGTTCTCATCGTCCACAACGAGACTGCCACCGGCGTCGCCAGCGACATGGCCGCGATTCGCCGAGCCATCGACGCTGCCGATCACCCGGCGCTGTTTTACGTGGACGGTGTGAGCTCGATCGCCAGCATGGATTTCGGCATGGACGAGTGGGGTGTGGACGTTGCGATCACGGGCTCCCAGAAGGGGCTGATGCTGCCGGCCGGCCTGGGAATTGTCTGCGTCAGCCCCAGGGCGCTGGCATTAGTGGAAGAGGCGAAATGCAGGCGGTGTTTCTTCGACTGGCGCGACATGCTGAACGCGAACTCGGCCGGTTTCTTCCCGTACACTCCCGCCCTATCGTTGCTCTTCGGACTACGGGAATCGATCGATTGCCTCCTCGAGGAGGGCCTGGAGAACGTGTTCGACCGTCACCACCGCCTGGCCGAAGGGGTCCGGGCGGCGGTCGATGCTTGGGGTCTGCAGACCTGTTCGAAACGTCTCGAGAGCAGCTCCGACAGCATAACCGCGGTGATGGTCCCGGCAGGAGTCGACGGCGCCGAGGTTGTGGAGGTCGCGTTCCGGCGATACAACCTGGCGCTCGGAGCGGGCCTCGCCCGCCTCGCAGGGAAGCTGTTTCGCATCGGTCACATGGGCGCATTGAACGAGCTCATGCTCCTGGGCGCGATTGGGGGAGCTGAGATGGCGATGAAAGACGTGGGGATCGATATCGACCTTGGTAGCGGCGTGGTCGCTGCCCAAGAATGCTACAACCGGAGCTCGTCCACCTCCTCGGGCGCTGCTACGCACTGAATGGCTCTTTCGCATCAGCGATCGCCCGCATCAGAGCTGGCCGAATAACTGAGACATAGATCTCTATGGGTTAAGGGCGTTCGAGAACCTCTTGGCCCTCTTCCGCGACGAGCGGCCGCGAGACCGGGTTGCGTGAGCCCGAGTCGAGACGCTCGATCAGTTCAGCAGCGAGGTGGTAGCGGCCAAAAGGCGGCATGACGTAGCCACCGGCGGCTGAGAACAAGACCTCCCTGCCGGTCTCCTCTGCAATCTCCAGGCCTTCATCCTCCGACCGGCTCCCTGCTGCCGCCATCCTTCTCATGATTTCGTCTGGAATCTTGATTCCCGGCACTTCGTTCTGCAGGAACTCGGCATGCCTGGAAGATACCGTAGGCAGGAGACCGCAAAGGATGGGAAGGTGAAGCTCGCCGAATCGATCCTCGTAGCGATCCCGAAATCTTTTCACGGGCTTCGCGGAGAAGAGCGGCTGTGAGTATGCGAAGTCGGCTCCGGCCACGATCTTGCGATGGAGGACCCGAACCTCACGGTCCAGGTCCGCGGCTGCAAGATCGACCGCACACCCCACCAGGAACTGGGTGGCGTCGCCGATTGAAGCTCCCAATCGATCCTGTCCCATGTTGAGCCCATGCTTTACCAGGCCGATGAGACCCGAAGGTGTCACGTCGGCATGGTCGGCCGCCTGGGGGTAGTCTCCGATCGCGGTCGGGTCGCCCATACATACAAAGATGTTCCTTATTCCAAGCGCATAGGCTGCAAGAAGGTCGCCCTGGATACGCAGCAGGTTCCGGCCGCGTGTTGGGAAGTGCAGGACCGTCGCAACGGACGCCTCCTGCTGGATAAGGTGGCAGGCAGCCCAGGGGCTCATACGCATCTTGGCCATCGGGCTGTCGGCGATGCTGACCGCGTGAGCTCCCGCCTTGGCAAGGGTCTCGGCGCCGGCAACCAGTCGTGAAGCCGAGACCGATCTGGGCGGATCCATCTCCACTACGAAAGTGGGACCCTCACCCGCCAGACTTCGAGCAAACTCGGCGCCGGGTGACCCTGATGAGAGCGATATTCCGTTCTCTTGCGGGAACTCATCGGCGCCACCATCGACGTTGATTCGCGGCGATGAGGTGGCGCCCCTTGGCGCGGCGAGCGCCGCTCCCATGGCTTGAATGTGTTCCGGCAGCGTCCCGCAGCAGCCGCCGATGATCGAAACACCGGCATCGCGGAACCTTCTTGCGTAGCTGGCCATGTATTCCGGCGTTGCCTGATAAATGAGGCGGCCGGCCAGCCGGCGAGGTTGGCCCCCGTTGGGCAGGGCGGCCGAAGGAACATCGGGAAGCACGGCTCGCATTGCCGTAATGAGGCGGAGCACCTGGGCCGGCCCTTCCGAGCAGTTGACGCCGACTGCATCGACTTCGAGGCTGCCCAATCGAGCTGCTACGGTCTCGATGGTATCGCCGAGCAGCGTTCGATCGTCTCGGGTGAAGGCGAATGAGACCACCACAGGCAGGGAGCAAACTTCCCGGGCGGCCAGGACGGCTTGTTCGGCCTCCGCTACGTCCGTCTGGGTTTCGATGAACAGCAAGTCCACCCCGGCTTCGGTCAGCGCGGCGATCTGTTCCATGAACACTTCTCGCGCTTCGTCCGCTTTGACGCGTCCGTAGGGAACGAGCCGAACTCCTAGTGGGCCGACCGAACCCCCGACGAGCTCGGAGCCCGCCTCCCGTGCAATCCTGACCCCGAGAGCATTGATCTTGAATACCAGCCTCCCGTAACCGTGATCCCCGAGCTTGAAGCGATTGGCACCAAAGGTGTTTGTCTCGATGAAGCGGGCTCCGGCCGCCACGAACCGCTTGTGCACTTCACTCACGGCTTCGGGTGCCGTGAGGTTGAGAGCATCCAAAGTGGAGGGAATGGGGATCCCGCTTGACACCAGGGCGGTTCCGGTGCCCCCGTCGCCGAGGATGGGGCCCCCTGCTATGAGTTTCTTAAAAGACTCGCGTTCCATGGGCACCGGTGGTTAAGGGAGTTTTGCAGGCTGCGGCCGTTTGCCAGGACAGGTTTCAAGTATATGGTGGGAAACCGGCTATCGGGATTGGTCTGGCCGGCTGGCCCGGAGAGTGTCGGAGCTCGAAGTCTTAGTTAGGGAGAGTCACTGGCCGGTCCGGCAGCCCGGCTAGTCCGGTGCCTCAGTGCGAAACGGCTGCTGCCGCAATCTCGGAGACCATGGTGTCGGTGTAGAACCGTTCGAGAGTGAATGGCTGGATCAAGCTCGGGACCTTGCCGGTAGCTGCAAGGTCCGCCATCGTCAGTCCTGCGATCGGAGCAGCTTTGAAGCCGTAGGTGCCCCAGCCGGTGCTGATCAGGAATCCTCCCACCTCAGTCAGACCCATGATCGGGCTGTAGTCGGGAGACAGATCGCAGAGGCCCGTCCACTGCCTGAGGATCTTGGCATCCTGGAGCTGTGGGAAAAGCTCGAGGGTGTGCCGCGCCGAATCTTCCATGAAACCGAAGGTGCTCGTGCCGCGGTAGGTCGTGTAAGGCTCGATCTCTGCCCCTATCAAGATCTCGCCTCGGTCGGTCTGCGAGATGTACACGTGCATTTGAGAGGAAACCACCACCACATCGAGGAAGGGCTTGAGAGCTTCGGTGACAAGGGCCTGGAGTATGTGGGTTGTGATCGGCAGGCGGACGCCCACCATGTCCGCGATCAGAGTCGACCAGCCGGCGGTGGCGCTGATGACCGTGCCGCACTTAATGTCCCCTCGTGTCGTCTGTACTCCGGTCACCCGGCCGTTTGACCTCGCAACCCCCTTGACCTCGGTGAACGGGTGAATCTCCGCACCACCCTTGTCTGCCCCACGGGCGTACCCCCAGACGACCGCATCATGACGAATGGTTCCCCCAGGAGGATGGTAGAGGGCGGCCATCACCGGCCACGTAACGTTCTGGGACAGGTCCATCTCGGGGGAGAGGCGGGCAATCTCGTCGGGGCCGATCACCCGGCTGTCGATGCCGAGGAGCTGGTTCAGCTCGGCGCGCTCGTTCATGGTGATGACTGCGCGGTCGGTGTGGGCCAGGGTCATGTGTCCCTGCTGTGAAAAAAGTAGATTGAAGTTCAGCTCTGCCGAGAGGTGCTCGTACAGGTTCAGGCTTTCTTTGTAGAAAGCTGTGCACTCGGGGGTCCGGTAGTTGGCTCGGATGATCGCAGTGTTGCGCCCGGAGGCGCCGGAGCCGATGTACGACTTGTCGAGCACCGCGATGTTGCGGACCCCAAAACGAGTGGTGAGGTAGTAAGCGATCGCCATCCCGTGCGCTCCGCCCCCGATGATCACAACGTCGTAGCTGCTCTTCAGCTCCCCGGTGGGACGCCACATCCTGCGGACGCGAAACAGGTCTTTCACGCAGCGGGCCCCCTTCCCAGCACCGCGGCGGCATCGAGCGCGACCTCACAGACGTAGTCCGACGACTGCTGCGGGACGAAGATTCGAAATGACTCGGGCCCGTCTCTGAGCACAATGGCCGGAACCTTCGCAACGGCCCCGACGGCCGGCAATCCGTCGAGGTCGAGATCGGTCAAACGCCTCATCAAAGTCTGCGCCTCGGCGCCCTCGATCTTAAGGCCGGCCAGCGCTGCGGTTTGATCGATTACGATTCGTCCGGGCTCCTCGACGCTGGCTCGAACGGATCCGGCGACCTCCCCCGAACAAAGGACGAGCCAGCGGTCGGGTCCGATAGCAACAATTTCCCGGTCGTTCGCCGCTTGGGGCGCCGGGCCCCTGACCTCGATCTTGGCTTGGTGGGAGACGTCGCCTACGAAGGGGCCGGCCGAACGTTGAGTTGAGGGCGCGGTCAGGACGAGCCAGCCGGCCTGCGCTTCGAACTTTCCTCCACTCTCGCTAAACCGTCTTTGCATCGCCGAGCGTGCCAGCGGCTCGAAACCGCGTTCTGGGTCGGCTTGCGCCAGGTCGGGACAGAGAAAGTCCAACTCGCTCATGATCGCAGCCTGCGGCCGTCGGCATCGAAGAAGGGCTTGAGCGTTACGGTAGCTACTTCGAGGGAGCCGTTGACCTTTATCGACAGGGCGGCGCCCTCCTCAGCCAGGGCCGTGGGCACCCAGGCCATACCGATCACCTTGTCGACCTCTTCGCTCCACCGGCAGCTCGTCACTCGCCCTATGGGGTTCCCATCCAGAACGATCTGCCCACCCTCGGGCGGGATGGAGTGCTCGGCCATCTGAAAACCCACCAGCTTGGCCTTCAGCCCCCGCCGCTGCACCTCTTCCAACGACCATTTGCCGACAAAGTCGTCTTTGTCCCACTTAACTATCCATGGCATCCCGGCTTCCACGACGTTGGACTCCGAGTCGGTGTCCTGTCCGGCCAGGATGTGCATCTTTTCGAGTCTCAGAACCCGCTGAGCCTCTACGCCGAAGGGACGAATGCCCAGGTCGGCTCCCACCTCAAGAATCTTGTCCCACATGTACTCGCCGAAAGGGCTGGGGAAGTGGATCTCGTACCCGAGCTCTCCCACGAACCCTATGCGGAGCAGGATGCACATAACACCTGCCACCTGGGCCTGCTTCAGGTCGAGATACTTGAACGATTCGTTTGAGACGTCGAGATCGGCGAGCCTGGGCATCAGCTCGCGCACCCGCGGCCCCGCTACGTTGAGCGCAGCCAGTGCTCCGGTGACGTTGAAGATCTCGATGTCCAGCTGCCAGATGGCGTTCCACCACTCGAACCACTCGAGCACTGTCTCGGCTCCGGTGGACGTGGTGGTTACGTAGAAGACGTTCTCCGAAAGCCGCCCGATCGTCCCGTCGTCAAAGATGCGGGCTCCGTCCGTCGCCAGCACGCCGTAGCGGATGCGGCCGGTCTTCAGGTCGGCGAACTTGTTGGGGTACATTCGCTCGAGGAAGACTGCAGCGTCCGGGCCGATCACCAGAAGCTTGCCCAGAGTGGATACGTCGATCAGCCCCAGTGCGTTGTGCACCGCTTTAACCTCGGCCTCGGCGTCGCCGTAGGAATGGGGGCGCAGCCAGGAGCCGGCCCACATCATCGTTGCACCCATGGCCAAATGCCGGTGATGGATCGCTGTCTTCTCTGTAGGCTCTATTCCCCGACCGGCAAGGACTCCAAGAGAGACCGGACTCCAAGGGGGGCGGGCGGTGGTGGTTCCGATCGTTGCCTCGTCGGTGGTGGTTTGTTTGGCGTACATTCGAATACAGGGCAAATGGCAGAACTTGCCTTGGCAGGGCCCCATCGTGACCGTGGTGTATCGCTTGGCAAGCTCGATCCCCTCGAACCCCTCGGCGATCGCCCGCTTCATATCCTTCTCGGTGACGTCTTCGCAGATGCAGACGAAGCTCTTGTCCGCCCCGCCGGTCCCCGTTAACGTTGCTGCCGGCACCGCCCCACGACGCATCTCCCCGGCCACCGACCCAACTGCTTCGATCCCGTCCGGGAGGACCGTGGGTACGAAGATTCCCCGGGCGGGGTCGTATTCGATTACCGCGCCCGCTTGGGCCAGAAGCGAGTAGTTGGGCTGGCGCCCTCCCGAGGCAACCAGCAGATCGCACTCCTGCTCATCCCCGTCGATCCCCACAGCCACCAGGCGCCCTTTCGAGCCTCGAGCGAAGAGCTTGGGCATGCGAGATCTGAGATCAACGACATCGGCGACCCGCACGCCGGCACCGGTGAGGTCGTCGGCAACGGCCAAGCTTTCGGAGCCGGCACCAATCACCACCGCCACGTCGCCAGGCTTGAGCGACCAGTCGTTGATGAGCCTGCGTACGCCCATCGGCAGCATCACGCCGGGAAGGTCGTTTCCCGGGAAAAGGAGAGGCTGTTCCATCGCTCCGGTGGCGACCACGATTCGCTCGGCCCTGATCCGGTAGAGGATGTTGCCGGCATCGACCGGGACCAGTTTGCCCTCGTAGATCCCTATCGCCCGTGCAGGCGCAATGACCTCTACGCCTGGGATATGGAGGCCATCCCCGACACCGAGCTCGTCGATGAGAAGTACCTGACGTCCGGAGCCGGCAGCATCCTCGGCCGCCGCAATTCCGGACCGGCCGCCTCCGACCACCAGCACCTCGACGTGGCGGTGCTCCATGTCGAACCGTCCGGCTCGCCTGGCGAGTTTGTCGATCCTGCCCAGGCCTGCCACATTCCGAAGCACTCGTTCATAGAGCGGCCAGGCCCGTCTGGGGTGGATCATCGTCCGGTAGTAGAAGCCGACGGGAGTGAACGGTCCGCCAACTTTGTCGGTTATCTCGAGGAGGTCACGGTTGAGGGAACCCAGGACATTCTGAGGTTTCACAACCATGCCCTCGCGTACCGGTTCGACGCACGAGCGGACGTTGGGGGTTCGGCCTACTTGAACCATGCAGTTGGGGCAGTGCCCGGAACAGCAGTAGAGCCCTCGGGGCCGGTGGTACTTGAAGCTCCGTGAAAAGACTCGCTCTCCGGCGGCGAACAAGGCAGAGGCTATGGTGTCCCCCCGAAACGCCTCGATCCTTTTGTTGGACCACAAGAAGCTTATGGGCGACGTCCGGTCGATCTTTTCGCCTTTTCGTGGGAGAAGCCTGCTCGCGATCCCCCCGCCGGGCGCGCCGCTCACGGTATCTTCTCGAACTGGAGGGGCATTTCAACCTCGGTAACCACGTTGGTGCGGGTGTCGCGCGTGGCAAGGAACCAGATCTGACAACCCCGGCGGTGGTACCACCACTCCCGCTGAGGGCCCGCTACGTTACGCCTGAAGTAAAGGTACTCCGCGACCTCCCGGAAGGAAGCTGGCTCCACCGGCCGGTGGGTGACCTCGCCCTGGCATACAAATTCGGAAACGTCGCGTGCCCCACAGTGGGGACATGGAATCAGAAACGACATCGGGGCTCCAGGAACATGAGTCGGTATTGTACCCAGGGAAGACAGACCTGTCTACCTAGGCCTCAGATTCTAAAGAGAAAGCCGGTAGAGGCCGAATTTCAAGCCGAGATGGGTGAAGTTCTCCTGTAGCTCGAAGCCCATCCGTTGGTACATCCCGGTTGCCGTCGTCATCAGCTCGCTGGTATGGAGCCCCATGGTAGCTGCCCCATCGTCACGGGCCCGGTCGATAACCTCCTCAGCCAGCTGCCGCCCAAACCCCCGGCCCCTGGACTCGGGCTGCACTGCAAGAACTCGCATCACTGCCCACTGCGAAGGGAACCTCGTAAAGCCGGCCGCCCCGGGAATGCTACCGGCGGGGTAGTAGGATACCGTTCCCACCTTCCGGCCGACGAGCTCTGCTACCAACAGCTGGTGCAGGGTTGCGCCCTCGACGAGCTTTTTCAGGTTCGTCCGCATCTGGTTCCAGTCTTCGGGCTTCATCTTGGGGCCGAACTCGCGGTAAGAGCTGAACACCAGCTCCCAGATGCCGGCATGCTCGCCTTCCACCGCGTTGCGGATGGAAAGAGTTTCCCTATTCGAGGAGAGCCGTTCGGAATCGGAGTTGCCCGTCCCATCCAGCTGCTCGGGTGTCTTATTGATTTCCATAACAGTCTCCTCTGCTCAACGTCCGATGAGAGCTACCAGGCCGTTCGTGAGCTCGTCGGAGATTAGCTCCACCTTCTCCATGACCATTTGCACGTGTCGCCCCAGCTCGTCGGGCTGCCGGGTTGCCTCGCGGAAAAGGTCTCCCGTTGCGATGTGCGGAATGTGGTGGCATCTCGCCAAGCGAGCGGCTTGTGTACCCTTTCCCGCTCCGGGATGGGCCAAGAACCAGGAAGCGCATCGTCGGCCTGTTGAGGGGACGCGCACGACCGGGATGCGGCGCCTGAGGAGGGCACGGAGGCCGCCGAGCTCTCTGGATGAGACAGACCCGTCTCTCTCATAATCCGGAAGATATAGCAGGCACGGACCGCCGTCAAGAAGCTGGCCCCTTCCGGTCGATTTCTCAAAGTGGAATAGAACGTCTAGTCTCGGGTTAACCCACTTGTTACCGCCGAGGGGCTATATTTGCGTCATGAGCAATGTCTGGACGCCTCCGGTGGTCGACGAACAGGAACCTTCTGGCCCCGCGCCCAGCAACGCAAAAGAGCGAATCCTCGAGACCACCTACCAGCTCTTCTCGCGTCACGGAATCCGGGCAATCGGGGTGGACACGATCGTTGCGCACTCCAACGTCGCGAAGATGACGCTCTATCGTCACTTCCCGTCAAAGGAGGACCTCGCACTTGCCTTCTTGGAGCGGCGGGAGGAGTTGTGGACTCGCGGGTTCGTTCAGGGCGGAGTAGAAGCGCGGGCGTCGACCCCGGCGGAACAACTGCTGGCAATATTCGATGTTTTCGACGGGTGGTTCCAGCGCAAGGACTTCGAGGGCTGCTCGTTCATCAACGTTCTCCTCGAGTTCGCTGGCGACAGAACGAGCCGGATCTACATTGCGAGTGTGAAGAATCTCGAAAATATCCGGGCCTTCGTACGCGGGCTTGCAGCCGAGGCTGGAGTCAAGGATCCGGACGCCTTCGCACGGCAGTGGCACATCTTGATGAAAGGTTCCATTGTGTCGGCGGGCGAAGGCGACAAGAATGCGGCCAAACGGGCCAAGCAGGTCGCTACTCTCCTTCTGCTTCAGGAGCTTCCTTCGCTGAAGCTCCCGGTCGCCAGCAGTCGGAAGCGGACCGCAAAGAAGGCTTCAGGTGCCTCCAAGCCGCGGGCTGGCGTTACTGCTCTGGAGAGCCGGGTCGCAGGAACGGCAAGCTCGCCGGCTGGAGCTCGATCCGATGGAGGCAGCTCCCGCCGAGGTAAGGCCAGCAAGTCGTAGATACCCGTGGGACGGTGCATTAGCAGTTTCATCGGCCAGCGCGGCAACGTTGCACCGCCAAAAGCAGCTCCCTGTCGGGACCGGGACACCCGTCGCCAGGCTCTATGACGTCTTCCGAGTATCGCGATCGTCACGCCCGAACGGCCGGCACCAACGCGCGCTGTCTGGCTTGACAGGTCGGGATGGAGAAGCCTAGGATGGGCTGCAATAGAGACAGGTCTGTCTAGTCAGTCAGGCGCAGATAGATGTCATCCATGCCCCGTGCGAGTCCCAGCCGTTCCGTGCGACCGACTGAGGCCGTTGATCGGCTGACGCGGGGTGCGCCCAACTCCTCAAAAAGGTCAGTGAGAGCTCGAAAGGAGTAGTCAGCCGGGGGGCGAATGATGGCGGCGATCCAGGAATACACGACTACGGTTGTTGGGGCGTACAGCGTGCCCCGCTGGTACGAGGCCCTCGAGAGGCAGGTGGAATCGGGCCTGCTGAGGAAGGAGGAGATGGCGGACGCTCAATGGCGCGCCACCCAGGCGGCCATCGTCGACCAGGAAGTCGCAGGGATCGATGTGATCAACGGGGGAGAGATGCACCGGCGCGAGAACAACCGCTACGCGCCGCCGAACGCCATGCTCAACTATTTTTGGCAGAAGATTCCCGGCTTCGAAAAGGATCCGAGGGCGGAATACGGAATCGTGACCCGGCCGAAACCCATCACCCCCAAGGATCCCAATGTCATTCATCCGGCTGCTATATGCACCGGGAAGATCGGCTACGGGGACCTCGGTCTTGTTGACGAGTTCAATTTCGTTGCGGCCAACGCTCGCGACTCCGACCATGTGAAGATCACCATGACCGGGCCGCACATGTTGTGCAAGGTGGCCCATGACGAGTACTACGGTGGCGACATCGCCAAGATGATGATGGACCTGGCGGAGGTCATCAACCGGAACCTCAGAGCTCTCGACGAGGCCGGCTGCAAACATATCCAGCTCGACGAGCCCCTTTATGCCGCGGCGGGCGTCCAGAGGGACGAGGTTGCAGCTGCCGTCGAAGCGAACAACGCGAGCTGGGAAGGCGTTGAGGCATTCCGGTGGCAGCACATCTGCCAGGGCAACTACGCCGTCGGAGCGCACTATGACGGCCAGATCGGCCACCGCTATTACGACATCGAGGACTACCCCGCGGCCCTCATCTGACGCAAAGACT
>JBBDRH010000430.1:0-2534 GCA_040905645.1 Actinomycetota bacterium | reverse complement strand
GCGGATGCGATCAAGGCTGATGCACGGGAGGCCATTGCTCAGCTGAAGGCGCTGGGGATCCGACCGGTGATGTTGACCGGAGATGCGGAGCGCACGGCGCGCGCGGTGGCCGCGGAGGTAGGAATCGAAGAGGTCCGTGCCCGGGTACTGCCGCACGAGAAAGCAGTACGGGTTAGGGAGCTCCAGCGAGAGGGCACGCGTGTGGGCTTCGTGGGAGATGGGATCAACGACGCCCCGGCGCTCATGCAGGCGGACGTCGGGATCGCCATCGGAGCGGGGACGGACATCGCCATCGAGTCAAGCGATGTAATCCTCATCGGCGAGCGTCTTTATGCGGTGGTGGACGCCTACCACATCGGGAAGAAGAGCTATGCCAAAACGGTCCAGAACCTGGTCTTCGCCTTCTCTTTCAACGCGGTGGGCGTACCTCTGGCGGCAACGGGGCTCGTGCACCCCGTGTGGGCAATGATCGCCATGGCCGCGAGCGTGACCGCCGTGCTCCTCAACAGCTTCGGGGGGCGGCTCCTACCCACACGCACACCGCCGCAACACGTCGCCGAAGCGGCAGCCCGGCGCGAGGAGGTCTCGACTGCGGAGGCGAAAACGGAGCTGGAGGCCATCGAACAGCTCCCGCCGCGAGCGCCGGCGCAGGTCATCCTGGAAGTGCCGGACATCCACTGCGCCGGGTGCGAGCAGAATATCGAAACGCTCCTGAGTGGCCGTGAGGGGGTGGATCGGGTCAAAGCCAATTCCCGGACGCACAAGGTTCGCGTCGTCTACCGTCCGGAGCGAATTGGACTGCATGAGATCGAGGAGGCGGTTACCTCCTCGGGTTTCCGCGTCCAGCGGGCGCATGTGCCGGGGGAGGATGACGGGAGGCAGAACCCATGAAATTGCCAGCAGTGCTGACTACGGCCTCGGCGGTTCTCGGCGTGGCCGTGGTCCTAGCAAGCCCCGCGAGCCCGGCACCGAACGAGGTCACCATCTCCGTTCCCGGTATTCCGGGGCCGTACTGCATGTACGGAATCGAAAAAAGCGCCTGGAGGAGATGCCGGAAGTCGCGGGCGTGCGCCTGCTCTGGGATGAAGATGCGATCTGGGTTGGCATAAAGCCGGGCGCGACGGTGACCCGCGAGGCCATCGAAGGCGCAATCGAGCGCGCGGAGTACCCGTACGAATACTCGGTCGAGCTGTGAAGCGGCTCGTGAAGGCGCTGGGGATCGCAGTCGCCGCCGTTCTGCTCGTCTACGCGGGGGCATATCTCTACTTCCACGCAAACTCCCCGAGCGAGATGTGCCGGCCGGTTGCGCAGTGGGGGGCTCCCACCGTGCAACTCAACCGCCCGATGGGGCTCGCCTGGGGGAGAGGACTCCTCCATGCGGCAGACACCGAGGACGGAACGGTGGAGCAGTACCGGGGCGACGGATCGCTGGTGGCCCGGTGGAGCGGCTTTCGACGTCCGGTGGCGGTTGCCCCGACGGACAGCGCAGTCTACGTCGCCGACTTCTTTGCTGACCAGGTGGTGAAGCTGGATCTGACGGGTGCGGTGGCCACCCGTTGGGGAGGGCCCGGAACGGGCCCAGGCGAGTTCGACGGGCTGGGCGGGATCGCGGTGGACCGGCAGGGAAATGTCTACGTCTCCGACTTCTATAATCACCGCATGCAGCGGTTCAACGCGGACGGGCGCTTCCTCGGTCAGTGGGGAAGCGAAGGGCGCACCAGCGGGCAATTCCGCTTCCCCACCGGAATCGCAGTCAGCGATATGGGAGAGGTGTTCGTGGCCGACGCTTTCAACAACCGCGTCCAGGTCTTCACCCCGGAGGGGCGCTACCTGCGCCAGTGGGGCGGGATCGGGCTGGGAATCGGCGGGGGCTGGCCGGGATGGTTCCGCCTCGCCAAGGAGATTGCGTTGGGCACCGCCGGCAATGTCTACGTAGTGGATGCGTTCAACGGGCGTCTGCAGAAGTTCACGCCGGAGGGGGACCTGCTCGCACTATGGGACCCGGGCGCAAGCGACCTCCGTTATCCCTCCGGAATAGCGGTCGATCCCACCGGCGATGTCTATCTCAGCGAATTCTACTCGAACCAGATCTGGAAACTCCAATGCCGCTGAGGTCGCCGCCAAGCATTCTCACACCCAGACCTGCCCGACCCTGCCTGCAGAACCGAAGAGCCCCGACAACGTAAACGCCGTCAGGGCTTTCACTGAGAAATCTTCGCTGATTACGTCTGGCTAGCTTCTACGAATGATGTGCGTGGTCTCTGCAGCGCCAACCAGCGTCGCGGCATCGGGAGGGAGGACTCGAGGAGCTCTCTGAGAGTGTGGTGGCCTTCTGCCAGAGAGCCGCTACGTCTGAGTCCGGAGCCTCGATCTCCTGGAGCTGTCCTCCATCCAGCGGGCGCTGAATCCTGTGCGGCTTGGTCATGCGCCGCGCTTCCCGGCAGCGACAATCGCCTCGAGACGCTGCTGGGTCCCAAGAAGCCAGAGCTTCGGCCCGCGTAGCACCCTTTGGATGAAGCCGCCTCCGAATGCGA
>JBBDRH010000429.1:0-2541 GCA_040905645.1 Actinomycetota bacterium | reverse complement strand
AATCAGTCCCGTCGGCCCAGGTCAGCATCCGAGAACTCCAGTTCGGGACCCTCACGCAGGCTAGCGGCCGATTCGTCCTGCTCAACGTGCCGGCGGGGACCCACACTCTCCAAGTCGAACTTATCGGATACAGGTCGGCGTCGGAGGAGGTGACGGTTACAGCCGGCGAGGCGGTGGAGGTCAACCTACAGATCGTCCAAGAGGCGCTGGCCCTTGGGGAGATCGTGGTGACTGGGACTGCGGGAGGAGAGCAGCGACGAGTAGTAGGCAACGTAGTAGGCCAGATCGATGTTTCTGGGGTGTCGGAACTGAGCCCCGCCTCCGATCTTCAGCAGTTGATCGGGCAACGTGAGGCCGGTGTGACGTTCACCAACCCGGCCGGCATGGTCGGGGCAGGCGGGAACATTCGTGTGCGCGGCGTTTCTAGCCCTGCCCTGGGAAACGAGCCGATCATCTATGTGGATGGAGTTCGAATCAACAATCAGCGGACTGGAGCGAACGTGCGTGGTGGGCGCCATCATAGGCCTCTTAACGATTACAACATGGAGGACATTGAGAGCATTGAGATCATCAAGGGACCAGCTGCCGCCACCCTGTACGGAACGGAAGCCTCAAATGGCGTCATCCAGATTATCACAAAAAAGGGCGTCCAAGGCGCACCCACGTTTGACCTGATGGTGAGGCAGGGGGCCTCGGCCTACCTGGATCCTCGCAGCTTGGTCCGGGACATAGCCGGACGAGACCCCGCCACCGGGGACTTCGTGACCATCAATTTGTACGACCTCGAAAAGGCGGCTGGCCGTGACCCGTTCCGCACGGGATACATGCAGACCTATATGGGGTCCATAAGGGGTGGATCGGACGCCATCCGGTACTACATGTCGGCAGAGTGGCAGGACAACGAGGGGGTCGAGCTGTCGAACTGGCAGGAGCGGCTGAATACGAGGCTCAATCTTGCCGCCAACCTGAGCGAAACCTTTTCTGTGCAGACGAATGTTGCGTACGGAAAGATAGACACCCGATACGGAGCGCAGGCGTTGAGCACCTGGGGCCAGATGGTGTGGGGCAGCCCCGAAAATCTCTCCGATGCGCGCCGGGGTTACTTCTCAGTCCCGCCGGATGTTGCCGAAAGGGTCGAGGCGATGGGAGACCATGCGCGCTTTGTGTCTAGCTTGCAGGCCGACTACAACCCATGGGATTGGTTGAGTCAGCGTCTGACCGTGGGACTCCAAGAAGACCGTGACATCAACTCCTCGTTCACACCTTTGCAGCCTGCAGGGGGCGACCCGCCGGGCGGCTTCCGGTTTTTCGGCAACAACGCCAACGGTAATAAGCAGGTGGACCTTTTCAACACCCGCAACACCACGGTGGACTACGCTGGTACCGCGAGGGCATGGCTGGCAGACGAGCTAGAGTCCTCGACATCCTTCGGCGCCCAATACTACAGCAGGGAGCGCCACGAAACCTCGGCCGAGGGAGAGGGGTTCCCCTCTCCCTCCGTGAGTACGGTCAGCGCCGCGGCCCGGGTCCAGGGCGGCGAAAGCTTGGTCGCGAACAAGACAGTGGGCTTCTATCTCCAGCAAACGCTGGACTGGAAGGAGAGGCGCGTGTTGACCGCTGCCGTTCGCGCGGACAACAATAGCGCCTTCGGCGCGGAATTCGACGCCGCGATCTATCCGAAGGTCAGCGGTACCTGGGTCCTCCACGAGGAGCCCTTCTGGAACGTGGGCTTCGTGAATGCGCTGCGGCTGCGTGGTGCGTGGGGGGCATCGGGGCAGCAGCCGGATGTCTTTGCCGCTGTTCGGTTATACGACGCTATCACCGGCCCGGGAGATCGGCCGGCTGTGAGCCCAGGCACCCTCGGGAACCCCTCGCTCAAGCCTGAGCGTGGGGAGGAGGTGGAGCTCGGGTTCGATGCCGCATTCTTCGACGAGCGTCTCGACGTGGAATTCACGCACTATCGGAGAACTACTACGGATCTAATCGTTCCGCGTCGAGTGGCACCCAGCCGAGGGTTCCCGGGGACGCAGTTCGTGAACGTTGGCGAGGTCCGAAACTGGGGCACCGAGTTCGCTGTGGAAGGACTGCTTCGAGAGTCGGCCTCCTTTTCATGGGATCTGGGGGTCACCTATGCGACGCAGCACAGCAGGATCGAGGACCTCGGCGGTCTTGAGATCTCTCCAATCCATCAGGAGGGATGGCCCCTTGGAGGTATCTTTTGGCAAAGGGTGGTGTCTGCGGAGTTCGGCCCGGATGGAGTGACACCGACGAACCTCATGTGCGATGGAGGGACTGGCAAGCAGGGCCTGGAGCAGGGAGGCCCGCCGGTACCCTGTGACGATGCACCGAGGGTCTGGTTCGGGCAGCGCACACCGTCATGGCTTGGCAACGTCCACACGACACTGCGGTTCGGGGACAACCTGAGGCTGTTCGCTATGGCGGACTTCACTGGTGGTCATCATACGACCGAAGGAGAGCTCCTGGCGGGTCACACCACCTTCACGAACACTCCGGAGGTCAATCCCATCACCGATCCCGTAC
>JBBDRH010000428.1:0-2545 GCA_040905645.1 Actinomycetota bacterium | reverse complement strand
CAGGCACGCCGTCGCCATTGGCCGGATCGCCGGTGCCTGCGAACTCAGGTGATTCGGAGGTCGCGCCGGGGTCGAAGAGGCCGCGCCTGGGCTTTAGAGTCTCTTCTTGGAAGGAGTCGCGATTCTCGAATGCGCCCCTGGATGGACGTGGGCCGACGCCCGGCGGGGAGGATCCCTCGCTGTCCGCAGATCGCTTTTCAGGCTTGCGTGGGCCGGACCGGGCGAACTTGCGGGGAGCGGCATGTTTGGGGCGATGCTTAGACGGCACGGGTCAATACTTTCATCTCCGCGTAGACCTGTGCATGGCTATGCTCGATCGCCGCACGGCTCAATCTTGCCCTTCACCAATCCAATGTAAGCGATCCAGCGGCCAGATCAGCGCCACCGCCCTGCCTACGATGCTGGACTTCGGAATCGTGCCGAACACCCTCGAATCCTCCGAGCTGAAGCGGTTGTCCCCCATCACGAAAATGTGGTCCTTCCCAACCGTGGTGGGCCCGTAGTCGGCCATCGGGGCGGAGTCTTTGATGTACGGCTCGTTCAGCCGCTTTCCGTCTACCCACAGGCCGCCGTCCTTCACCTCCACGGTCTGACCCTCGGTGGCGATTACCCTCTTGATAAAGTCCTGCTCCGAGGTTTTCATTCCCAGGCCCTCAGCCATCTTGTCCATGAACCGGGAGATCGGCCCCGCCTCAGGTTCGGGCAGCTGACGGTCGAGCGGCGAGACGAACACCACCACGTTCGGGTACTTGGGCTCGGTGAACCGGTAGAGGAACTTCGACACGATCACACGGTCGTTGATCAGGAGGGTATCCTCCATCGACCCCGAGGGGATGAAGAAGGCCTGGACGACGTAGGTCTTCACCAGAATGGCGATGCCCAGAGCGATGATTATCAGCACGGGCAGCTCCTTGAAGAACTGGCCGAGGCTCTGCTTCTCACGCTTGTCAGACGCGAGGACGCGCTCTGAGCTTGCCCGCACTCCCATCAGCCTGGCCAGGACTAAAAACGCTTTTCTTTTACCTTGGCTGCGCGACCCACCCGCGTGCGGAGGTAGTACAGCTTCGCCCTTCTGACGTCACCTCGGGTGACCAGCTCAATGGTCGCAATCGTGGGGGAATGGACCGGGAAAGTCCTCTCCACGCCCACATTGAACGAAATCTTGCGCACGGTGAAGGTCTCCCGGACGCCGGAGCCCTGCCGGCGGATCACGATGCCCTGGAAGATCTGAATCCGCTCTTTGGAGCCCTCGATCACTCGAACGTGGATCTTGACCGTGTCTCCGGGCCGGAAATCAGGAAGATCCTCCCTCAAAACGGGGCGCAGCAATGCATCCGTCTTTGTCATAGTTGCTCCCCTTTTGAATGGGACTTAACTGCTCGATATCTTCGGGTTGGGGCCAAAAGGCCGTCGGCCGTGGCTTCTAGGTTAACCCGCGCGAGTTGGGCGCGACAAAATGATGATAGCCGAACAGTACACGGGGTGCCCGATCCTAGCCCGACGGATCCTGCGGCGCCGAGGTCAGCCCATTGAGCTCCTCTGGGGAGAGGTTCAGGCCCTCCAGAAGAGCGGGCCGGTAGCGCTGAGTCCGGCGCAGCGACTCCTGCCTGCGCCAATCGGAGATGAGCTTGTGGTCGCCGGACAGCAGCACGTCGGGGACTTTGTGGCCGCGGAAGTCGGCCGGGCGGGTGTACTGCGGATACTCCAGCAGGCCGCCGGTGAAGGACTCCTCGCCCAGGGAGGCTTCGTTGCCCAGCACTCCCGGCACCAGCCGGGCAACCGCTTCGATCAACACCAGCGCAGCCACCTCGCCACCGGCCAGAACGTACTCCCCTATCGATACCTCCTGCGAGCCCAAGATCTCCTGGATGCGGTCGTCCATTCCCTCGTATCGTCCGCACACCAGCACCAGCTGCTTCTGTTGGGCAAGCTCCGCCGCCATCGACTGGGTAAGGGGCTCGCCGGAGGCGCTCAGCTGGATCACCCTCCCGCCCGGTCTCCGGACCTCCTCAACGGCATCAACCACGGGGCCCGGCGCCATCACCATCCCCGCGCCGCCGCCAAACGGGGCGTCGTCGACCTTCCGGTGACGGTCGGGGGCCCAGTTCCGCAGGTTGTGTACCTCGACCTCCAGCAGACCGCCGGCGATGGCCTTGCCCACCAGGCTGACCTGCAGGGGCGACTCGAAGAGCTCCGGGAAGATGGTTATGACATCGAATCTCAATCGAAAAGTCCTTCGGGCGGATCGATGACTATCTTGCCACCCTCGACGTCGATCGATACCACCAGCGGCTGGGCGGCCGGGAACAGGACGTCACCTCTGGGGGTCTGGATGGACCACAGGTCCTGCGCGGGCCGGTCGATGACCTCGCCCAGCGTCCCAAGGACCTCTCCGTTGCGGTGGACCACCGCGAGCCCGATCAGCTCGTGCTCCCAGAACTCACCTTCGCCCAGCTCCTCCAGAGCATCCCTGCCGACGAAGATGAGGAGGTCCCGCAGCAGCTCGGCTTCTCGCCTTCTTTCTTGCAACACGAACCCTTCTCCT
>JBBDRH010000427.1:0-2546 GCA_040905645.1 Actinomycetota bacterium | reverse complement strand
AGCTCCGGGGCGTAGAAGTGTGCCCCCGTGGCGCGCTCGCTGAAGGCGAGGGTTCCCAGAGCGTTGGTGGCCGCCATGTCTTTGAGCGCCTCGGTCGCTTTCTCCCCGCCGCCTGCCCCCATCGTGGCGGCGGTGACGCAGTGCATCAGGAAGACCATGCCGGTCGAGGCGCAGGCCGTGCCCACCGCCTCGCAGGCCTGAGCGAGCTGGGTGAGCGAAGCCCCGGACCCACCGAGGTCGGGGGAAACCGAAAAACCGAAGGCGCCTACGTCGGCTAGAGCTACCAAGCTTTCCTCGGGAAACTTCCCTTCCGAGTCCACTGAGGCTGCGTTGGCCGCTATCGCGTCCGTGGATCCCTGAATAGCCTGAAGAACCTCATCGGCAGATGGCATCGCATCTTCCTTTCGCTCACGTTTGTGGATGGGTCGCGTCGGCAATCGGCCTCTTACTATAAATCGTAGTTATTAATAGGATGAACAACTTGTTCATGGCGCTCGATCGAGACCGGCTCCCGCAACCGGCCCACCGGCCGTACGTATAAGTTTTTTTTATGTCCAGGCGAAAAATTTGGTGCATAATCCCCCGCCAAGCGCGAAAATGGCCCGTAGCCCCAATCGAAAGGAGCTAGAAATGGCCAACGCAACAGTAGGCTGAGCTGACGTAGGTGCCGACACCTGCAAGTGGCGTGTAAAGGCGGGTTCTAAGGAAGAAGTTCTGCGGCAAGTAGCGGTTCATCTCCGGGACGTACACAAGGTGATGACCCCCACGCAGACGGTTATGTCCTACATCGCCCAGCACATCAAGTACGAATAAGCAGGCGTCGGCGGTCCTTCGGTCGAAGGGCCATTTCAATGCTTATTCTTTTCAACTGGCCACCGGAAACGGTGGTCAGTTTTTTTGGATCTGTGAGCGCGGGGGCGCGGCCGGAGTCACTTCGGCGCCGACGAGGTGGTGGCCGGCTATGCGCAGCATTGGGCGGGGGCGTTCTCTAACGGCCGGGTCGTTCACGACATCTACTACGATGCGGGGGATACGGTGGTCACCGAGTTCACGGGGAAGGGCACCAACGACGGCTACCTCGGCTCCCTTCCCCCCACCGACCTGCCGGTGGAGCTGCCCTGCGTCCACATCCTCCACTTCAACGATGAGGGCAAGGTGAACTTCGGCCGGGCGTACTTCGACCAGCTTACGTTGATGCAGCAGCTGGGCTACGCGTAGCCTTGGAAGGTCTTGGTGAGGCTGGCCCGGCTACTCGCCCTCGGAGTACCAGAAGAACTAGCTACCCTTCGGCCCCAAGACCCTTAGGTCTCCCCGGCGGGCCGTGAACCCGATCTGATCCAGGTACTCGAGGAGCGGCACCGCGTACTTGCGGGTGGTCCCCACCAGGTCGCGAAAGTCGGCCACGGTGAATGGTCCCACCTCGTTTACCCGGTTGGCCACCATGGATTTCAGCCCGGCGATGAACTCGTAGCTGAAGACGAACGGGTTCACCAGCACCAGCTCGCCGCTTCGGATCAGCGCCCGCACCAGAGGGGCGCCGTACTCCTGGTTCAGCTCGGCTATTGCCGGCGGCGCGGCGCCGGCCTCCCGGACCACCTCGACCAGCCTCTGCTGCTCCGGGCCCACGGTCTGGGGAACGAAATCCGCGGTGCGGACCGCGCTACTGTCGGCGACAACGGCTCCTGTTCGGACCAGCTCGTCCAATAGGACCTCCCGGACCTCGTCCTCGAGGTTCAGCTCCCGGCGGAGTGCGGTCAGCGGCATGCCGGCGTCCACGGGGTGGGCGGCCTGGTAGCCGCGCAGATGCTGGTCGATGAGTGCTGAGGTCTCGGCGAACCAGTCCTTCGAGATCAGATAATCCCCCAGGCTGAGGGCATCCTCTTGGTCACCCTGCCCTTTAGCCAGTCCGGTTCGGACCAGGATCTCGTCGGAGCGCAGGTGGCCCTGCTCGGAGAGCAGGATCGAGAGGTAGGCCCCCCGGTCGGGGGCTTCCAGGCGGGCCTCGGCTGCCGCCGCCAGAGCTCTGGGCGAGCGGCCCAGCGGCTCGGGATGGGCCTCCAGGACCACTCCCCCGCCTACGGTCTGGTGCCGGCCGGTGTCGCGCAGGATGAACCTGTCCCCAAACTCCAGCGTCGTTGGCCGATCGAGCAGCACCAGGGCCTGCGCCGACTCACCGGCGCCCGGCTTTTCGCCCACAAACCTGACCGCGGCCTCGATCTCGATCGAGCCGACGTGGAACTTGTAACCGGTCCCGTTGCGGGGCTCGAAATCGTTGTCCAGAAACCTGACCCGGGCAAGGAGCTTCTGGGTGGTCTGCCACTCGCCGGGCAGCGTCAAAGCATCGCCCCGGGATACCTTCGTCCGCTCCACCCCCGCCAGGTTGAGTGCGGTCCGGTTTCCCGGATCGACCTCGGGGACCTCCTGGTTATGCGATTGCACCGTCCGGATGCGGGCCCGCCGCCCATCCGGCAGGATCTCCACCTCCTGCCCGACCCTCAGCGAGCCCCCGGCCAGAGTCCCGGTGACGACGGTGCCGGAGCCCTTGA
>JBBDRH010000426.1:0-2550 GCA_040905645.1 Actinomycetota bacterium | reverse complement strand
ACGGCGGCGACGGCGGCGGCGGCGACGGCGGCGACGGCGGCAGGGGCGAGTGCGACGGCAGCGGCGACGGCGACAAGGATGCCGTGGGCGCTGGCTGCAATGGCGGCGGCGGTGGCAGCGGCACCGGTGGCAGCGGCGGGGACGGCGACGGCGGCGACGCTGAGAGCGGCGCGGCTGGCGACGGTGGCGGCGGCGCAGACAGCGGCGCGGCTGGCGACGGTGGCGGAAGCTCAGACAGCGGAGCCGGCGGCGACGGCGGCGACACTGAGACCTCCGTCTCGTAACAAGCAAGACACCATATAAAAAGGGCGGCCGATGGCCGCCCTTTTTATATGTATCTTAGGGAGAGACTCATCAATCAGGTAGAGGCCGGGGTTTCCCCCTCTCAAATCACCAATCATGCGGGTCGCACCAGGCGATTCGCCCAATCCTCATAGCGATGCAGTTGGCTAGTGTTGGCATCACCCCTCCACGCCGGACTTTCACCTGCGAGTGACAGCTCTTGGCGGGCATACGCCAAAAAACGGGCGCCCCATTCGGCCGTCCCGTTGAGCTTTAGTGGGAAGCGTCAGCCGCGGCGGTGCGCTTCGTCGATCATTTCCAGAACTATCTCTCTAAGGCTTGTCGCAGGCTCAAACCCGATAAGCTTTCGGGCCTTGCTGATATCGGGCACCCTTCGCAGCATGTCCTCGAAATCGGACTCGTAAGCTTCATCGTAGGGAACCAGCTGGACCTTGGAGTCCGATCCGGTCAAGGCTATGACCAGCTCCGCGAGATCTCCGACGGTGATCTCCTCCGTTGAGCCGAGGTTGACAGCCTGGCCCTCCGCCTCGCTCGAATCCATCAGAGCGATCAGGGCGGGAACTATGTCACCGACGTGGCCAAAGCACCGGGTCTGCTTTCCCGAGCCGAAGACCTGAAGGTTTTTGTTGCTGAGAGCTGCCCGGACGAAGCGAGGAACCACCATGCCGTAGTTGGGTGACTGGCGCGGCCCGACCGTATTGAACAGCCGGGCAATGACGGTGGGCAGCCCCTTCGTGCGCCAGTAGGCGTGAGCCAGGACCTCGTCCACAGCCTTCGAGGTCGAGTAGCTCCACCTGCCGACCAGTGGCGACCCCAGGAGCCTGTCGCCATCCTCCTTCAAAGGGCAGTCCAGGGACTTGCCGTAGATCTCGGAGCTGGAGCTGACCAGCACCTTGCGCCCATGGCGGTGAGCCATCTCCAGAACGGTCTCGGCCCCTCTGATATTGGTTACGAGCGATTCGAGTGGCCGCTCGACTATCAGCCGCACCCCGACCGCAGCGGCCAGATGGTAGACAACATCGGAGCGCGACACCGCGTCGTCGACCGTTTCCGGATCCAGCACCGAGCCAAGGATGAATTCGAAGCGCGGGTTCGGGATGTGCTGCTGGATATTGCTGTGGCTGCCGGTGCTGAGATTATCGAGGGCTATTACCGAATGACCCAGGGCCAGCAGATTGTCGACAAGATGGGAACCGATGAAGCCGGCGCCGCCTGTGACGAGGGTTCGCATCACCGAACTATAACCACTGTGCGAGCCGCTATTAGACTGCTCGGGAATTGGAACTAATTCGAGCGATCGACGAACGCACAGCTAGGTCTGAGTTACCTCCGACGCGTCGGCCCTCGGAGATGCCGACATAGTCTTGCTGCGTGTCCTCAACCCCTATCAAGGACGATCTCCCGGACATGAGTCACATCGAGGAGGCGGCACGAGCGGTCTCGGCTCACCTCAGGCCAGGGCAGCTGCTGGTGCTGGAGAGCACCAGCTACCCCGGAACCACCGAAGACCTTCTGAGGTCGATTCTGGAAGATTCGGGGCTGACCGCCGGGCGGGACTTCCTAATGGGCTTTTCTCCCGAGCGGATCGATCCGGGGAACACGGAGTTCACGCTTTACACAACACTTGCCGCCGAGGGCGGCCGGTGCACGCGTCAGCCGCCGGCAGCTTCAGGCGAGTTCAGTACCGCGGGAGAGTAGACGTCGAGCCGAAGCAGGCTCAAACCCAGGATTGCAAAAACCACAAGCACGACCGGGATAATTTGAGGAACCCCCAGCGCCACCGCCAAAGCCACGAATCCGCCTGCGACCAGAGACCCCGCGGCGTGAAACAGAGCCGCGTTCAGCTTGCTCAAGCGCATGCGGACCAGGCGGTGGGAAACATGGTCGACCCCGCCTTGAGTCACCCTTCGGCCGTTCATCACGCGAGATAGGATCACCACCGCCGTATCGGTCGCCGGCACCGCGAACAGCGCCGGCAGGATCACTAGGCTCAGCGGAAACTCCAGCGGTGGACGCAGCTTGAGCGCCAGACCAGCCAACAGGAACCCCAGAAACAACGAGCCCCCGTTCCCCAGGTATACCCTGGCATTTCGCAGATTGAACTTGAGAAATCCCAGGCATGCGCCGCATGTGGCAGCGGCCAGTGACGCCACCATGAACTGGCCTCCGAGAATGGCGACCAAACTGATCGATGCGGCGATTGCAGCCCCGGTGCTCCCTGCCACTCCGTCCATGTTGTCCAGGAGA
>JBBDRH010000425.1:0-2578 GCA_040905645.1 Actinomycetota bacterium | reverse complement strand
GTTGGGGTCATTGACCTCGGTGCCGTTGATGCGAATGATCACGTCGTCCACTCTCATGCCTGCCTGCTCGGCCGGCGATCCCGGGACGATCTGCACTATCAGCGCGCCCGACTGCACATCGAGGTTCTGCTCGGTGGCGAGAGCCGGGGTCACCGGCGCCATCTCCACCCCCAGCAGAGGACGGACCACCTTCCCCGACGTGATCAGCTGCTCCAGGATGCTGCGTGCCGGTGTGATGGCTATCGCGAACCCGATGTTCTGAGCTTCTCCTGCAATAGCAGTGTTGACCCCGACGACGTTGCCGGCGGCGTCGAGCAAGGCTCCGCCGCTGTTGCCGGGGTTGATGGCCGCATCGGTCTGGATGAGGTTGCGCAAAAGGGCACCGTTGGACTCCCTGATCGACCTGTCCAGAGCGGAGACGATGCCCTGGGTGACGGTAGGACCGCCGGGAAGCGCAAGTGCGTGACCGACTGCGATTACGGTGTCGCCCACCTTCAGTTTGTCTGAGTCTCCCAGCGGAGCGACCGGGAGATTGGCGGCCTCAACTTTGATCACAGCAAGGTCGGCCTCCGCATCGGAGCCCACCACCCTGGCGGGAAGCCGCCTTCCGTCGGTCAGCAGCACCTCCACCTCCTGTGCTCCCTCGATCACGTGGGAGTTGGTGAGAATGTGGCCATCGGCCGTCGCTATCAGTCCGGTGCCCGCTCCTCGGGTGGGAACCGACTGGAAAAAGCGATCCCTGGCGATGCCCTGGCTGAAGACCGCCACCACCGAGGGTTTGATCTCCTCAACAATGGATGCGATCGACACCACACTGTTGCCGGGAGTCCTCTCCGACACCGGCGGCAGCGAGCTGGTTGACTTGCCGTCGCCTATGCGGGCCGCATCGGTGCACTGGCTCAGGAGGCCGAGGGCAACGACCGCAGGAAGAATGGCTTTCGCCACCCTCCTCACAACGGTCGTCCTGCGGGCAGCCAGGGGGCGGCCATCGCGATTATCGGCAATGGTGTTTTCGTGCAAAGGTGGCCTCACTCTCTGGGCGTGTCGATTGGCTCCAAGCCTCCCCCAACGGCGAGATTGGTGCCCGGAACCCTGTTCTTAACCCAACGTCTCACTCATTGGACTTGGAAGAAGTGAAAATTCGCTAAACACTGAGTGAGAAGGGCCTTAGACCGATCACTTGCATCTATTGTCCCTTCTAAACCTAGTCGTACGTGATAGAGGAGGAGCCGAAGGCTGAGCTCAAAGCCGTATTTCTTAACTGCACCCTCAAAAGGTTTCCTGCGATCTCCCACGCCGAGGGGCTCGCCCGCAAGGTGATCGAGTGGTTCGACACGATGGACGTCGAGAGTGAGATGGTTCGGGTGATCGACTACAACATCCCGAGCCGCCCGGCCGGTGGTCCGCCCCGAAGGTTCCTGATGCGGCCCTAGCTTTTTGGCCGTGGTCTAGTATTCAGCGCATGGCTGAACCGGTGTACCGGCCCGTGATCATGTTGGCCAAAACGGTGCAGATGTCGATGGGCTGGGACGTGATCGTACGCGGGTCACAGAATCTGCCGTCTTCAGGACCGGTGGTGCTGGCCATCAACCACGCCGGCTACATCGATTTCGTCTTCTCCGCGTGGGCCTGTGTGTTCGAGAAGAAGCGCTGGGTCCGGTTCCTGGCGAAGAAGGAGGTCTTCGAACACAAGCTTGCGGGCCCCCTGATGCGGGGCATGAAGCACATTCCGGTGGACCGGAAGAAGGACCCCGCCCGGGCCCTCGACCTCGCAATCGAGGCGCTCGAGCGGGGCGAGATCATCGGCACCTTCCCGGAAGCCACCATCAACCGATCCTTCGTCCCCACCAGGGGCAAAACCGGGACCGTGAGGATGGCGCAGGTCAGCGGGGCGACGATCGTTCCGTTGGCGGTCTGGGGGGCTCACCGGATCCTGACCAAAGGGCGGCCGCGCAACATCCAGCGCGGCGTGGCCATACTTGTCAACATCGGGGCCCCGTTTGAGCTCGCTGCCGATGAGGATCCCCGGGCCGCCACCGACCGGCTGATGGACGCGATAAGGGCTCTCCTGGCGGACGCCCAGGCACAGTATCCGCAGAAGCCCGCCGGCGACAGCGACCGGTGGTGGCTGCCCGCACACCTCGGAGGCACCGCCCCAACGCCCGAAGAGGTGGCGCCGAAACCCGATGCAGCCAGCACCCCATCGGCGGAGTCTGCCTCCGAGGTCGAGGAGCCGGCGGCTCAGGCTTCGGATGTTGCAGCCGAGGTCGAGGAGCCGGCGCCGCAGGCTTCGGATGTTGCGCCTGAGGTCGAGGAGCCGGCGCCGCAGGCTTCGGATGTTGCGCCTGAGGTCGAGGAGCCGGCGCCGATGCCCGCCGAGATTTCCCCCGAACTGCCTGGGGCCGCCAACAAGGAAGCTGAGGCGGCCCCTGATGCCCATGAGCCTGCACCACGACCGGCGGAGCCTGCTCGCGAGATTCAGGAAGCGGCTCAAGCCTCCGAGGGAACCAGCGGAATTTAGATTGGCCGGAAGGAGGCTCTCGGCCGGAGTGCTCGGCGCCCTATTTCTGGTCCCAGG
>JBBDRH010000424.1:0-2579 GCA_040905645.1 Actinomycetota bacterium | reverse complement strand
ACCGGCAATGTCGATTGTCTCCGCGCCTTCGGAGCTCAGGTGGGGCCCGACCTCTACCACGCGGCCGGCTTCGATGACGACGTCGGCGGTTTCATCGACGCCCGAAGCGGGGTCGATCAGGCGCCCGGCTTTGAAGAGAATCCTCCTCAACGAGTCACCTCGACGTCCTGCGGTCCGCCGAGCATCAGATACAGCAGCGCAGCGCGCACCGCGATCCCGTTGGTCACCTGTTCGGCAATGATCGATCGGGCGTGGTCGGCGAGCTCGGAGGAGATCTCCACCCCTCGATTTATCGGTCCCGGATGCATGATCAGTGCTTCGGGCTTGAGAATTCCCACCCTGCGGCGGTCCAGGCCCCAGTGGGTGGCGTATTCGCGGAGGCTGGGGAAGAACTGCTCGCTCTGGCGTTCGGTCTGCACCCTCAGCAGATAAACCACATCGAGCTTGGGCAGCACATCATCGAGATCGGAGGAGACCTCCACTCCCCAGGAGCTCAGAGTGGGCGGCAGGAGCGTTGGAGGGCCGATCGCTACGACCTCCGCTCCCATCTTCGTCATCGCCTTGACATTGGAGCGGGCCACCCTGGAGTGAGCGATGTCGCCCACTATCCCGATGCGCAGGCCCTCCAGGCCGCCCAGGTGCTCCCGGATCGAGTAGAGGTCCAGCAGGGCCTGGGTCGGGTGCTCATTGGAGCCGTCGCCCGCGTTAACCACCCCCGCATCAACCCATTGGGAGAGCCGTTTGGCGGCCCCTCCGGAGGTGTGGCGCACAACGATGATGTCCAGGCCCATCGCCTGCAGGGTGAGGGCGGTGTCCTTGAACGACTCTCCCTTTGAGATGGACGTCTTGGAGTCGGCGGTGAAGTTGATCACGTCGGCCGACAGGCGCTTGGCGGCCAGCTCGAACGAGAGCCTGGTGCGGGTGGATGGCTCAAAGAACAGGTTGCACACAGTGCGGCCTCTCAAAGCCGGCACCTTCTTGATCACCCGGGTGCCGACCTCCCGGAAGGAGTCTGCGGTCTTCAGCACCAGCTCGATCTGTTCGACGCTGAGCTGATCTATCGAGAGAAGATGTTTGATCATCGGCCCTCCTTCTTGGGGGCTTCGGGCTCGGCCAGGTTTCTGGGGTCCACGACCACGACCGAGTCTTCACCGTCGGTCTCCTGGACGTGAACCCTGACCTCCTGGGCTCTGGAGGTGGGAATGTTCTTGCCGATGAAATCGGCTCTGATCGGCAGCTCCCGGTGGCCCCGATCGACCAGGACCGCCAGCCGGACCAGCCGGGGCCTTCCGAAGTCGACCAGCGCGTCGATCGCAGCTCTTACGGTACGGCCGGTGAACAGCACGTCGTCCACCAGCACCACGGTTTTGCCGGTTACATCGAAGGGGAAGTCGGTGGGCGACACCTGCTCGGGGCGGCGGATGTCGACGTCGTCACGGTAAAAGGAGACGTCCAACGCACCCACCGGGGGCGCACTACCCTCGATCTCACCGATGCGTTTACCTATCCGCTCGGCCAGCGGCACCCCTCGCCGGTGGATGCCGACCAGGACCAGCTCGCCGGAGCCCCGGTTGTGCTCGACGATCTCGTGGGCTATCCGGGCCATCGCCCGCTTTACATCCAGGTCGTCGAGGACGGTCCAGGCTCGCTCCTTGATCTGAGCGGGCAGTGCGTCGCGATGCTCCTTGCGTCCAGACCCGTCCGAGGGGGGCGTGGCAGGCAGGTTCAAGGTCAGGACTATCAAAAAGAAAAGCCGCCCCAGGACTCGGGTGCGGCTACGTCTGGCCAGCTCAGTTTGGTGCTCTCCTTTCTGGCCTCACTGGACCAGTCTTAAAGGTTGAGCGAAGTTGCAAATCGTTTGGGGGAAGCCCAACTTCGTAATACCACTGTACAGAACATGGGAGGTCCGGGCAACAGAACTCGGCGAAAAGACCGAAAAGGGGAGGGAAGATTCCTCCCCCTACCAGCTACTCCAGGTCGGGTTCGGAAACCTTCGTCGGCGGGGGCCCGGGCGGCCTCCGGTCCTTCGGCGTTCTCTCCGAAAAATAGCCCAGAACTATGGCCAGCATCGGGACCGCGAGGGCAATCACCAGCAAGCGCATAAGCTCCTTGATCGACTCGAACCTCTGCTCGCGCAGCTGCGAGATCGTCTGCACCGCAGTGTCGCCGGCTACCCCCAGCTCGGCGAGCTGGGTGGGCGAAGGATCGCTTGCCGTCAGCCCAACCACGAACAGGACCCCGATCAGGATCAGTATTCCCACCGCCACCCCGATGCTGATGAGCACCAGCAGGTGGCCGGTAACTACGGACTCCCCGCGCGCTTTGCGGTCTCGGTCGATCACCATGGTCGATTCCTCTGAGTTCGAAAAGGTCGCTTAGGGACGTGGTCCATCCCCATTATCAAACGGTCGAGGGCGGATTGTCCACGTTGACCGCGCCGAGCTCGCCGCTCACCGCCGCCAGCAGACCGTTGACAAAACGGCTCGAGCCTTCGGTCGAGTACGTTTTCGCCAGCTCCACCGCCTCGTTGATCGCCACCGGCGCCGGGACATCGTCCAGGTACAACATTTCGTACAGCG
>JBBDRH010000423.1:0-15783 GCA_040905645.1 Actinomycetota bacterium | reverse complement strand
TCGGCTGCGATCGCCCTGGCGATCGCGGGGTCGTTGGTGGCGAGGTTGACATTGAAGGCCACCAGGGGTCCCCGAGCGCCCACGACCGCCGCCCCGGCCGTCGGGTGGGGGCCCGGCCCCCCGACGTCGGGGGAGAGGGTCTTGAAGGCTTCGCGTCTTACCACCGGGAGGTGAACCGACTCCGGGCGGCGGGCGGAGCTTTCGTAGAGGAAGCTGGGGATGGCGAGCTCGCTCCAGAGCCGCCGGGCGCACTCCTGCGCCGCCCGGTCTGCCTCGGCGATGGAGGCGCCCCGGCGAGGGGTCAGCGGAACCACATCAATCGCTCCCAGCCGGGGGTGAACGCCTTCGTGGCTTCGAAGGTCGACCGCCTGCGCCGCGACCTCAGCTGCGGCGAGGATTCCATCGATGAGCGGCGAGGGTTGACCGCAGAGCGTTAGCACGGTTCGGTTGTGATCGGGGTCTGCGGAGACGTCCAGCACGGCGATGCTCTCACGGGCCGCGGCGGCGATCGCCTCGATGACCTCGCCCCGCCGGCCCTCGGAGAGATTGACGGCTGAGCTGAGAAGAGGCCCGGATCCCATCCCGGTAGTCTAGATAGGTGGACGAGGAAGTCGGCATCGGAGTAAGGACCGGCCTGGGCTTTGGCGAGGCTGTGGGAAGAACGAGGATCGCCTTGCGGGCCCACGGCTTCAGCATTCTCTCGGAGATGCCGGCGCCCGCCGGAATCGGCGAGGAGACCGGCCGCCGCCACCTGTTCATGGGAGTATGGGAACGGTTGATAACCACCAGCAATCTCGGTGGCCCGGGGCTGGATGTGGGCGACCACCTGCCCTGCAATGTGGTCGTATATGAGCAGGGAAATAGTACGGTAGTAGCAGGGCTCGACCCTTCCGAGGGGATGGAGGGTTGGGGGGCGGCCCAGGAGCAGGCACGTGAGGCGAAGCAAGCGCTGCAGGACGCCTTCGCCGAGCTGCTTAATCCGGACAATTAAGTTATTTTGCACGGTGGTTATACTAAAATCGATGGGTAGTTAAGGAGAGTTCTGTGGAGAAGCCGAAGTCCGGATCGGAGCGACTGAGGGAGGCGAAAGCCTCCGCGGACGCGCTCGCTCCGGAGACGGTGTCCGAAATCGCCGAGTCCGAGAAGGTGACTTTGGTCGATGTCCGGGAGGGCGAGGAGTGGCGGGCCGGACACCTTCCGGGTGCCGTGCACCTGTCGCGGAGCTGGCTCGAGATGCAGGCCGACTCCAAGCTGCCCGACAAGGACGCGCCGCTCATCGTCTACTGCGCCGGCGGCAACAGGTCGGCCTTTGCCACCGAGACCCTCAAGTCCATGGGCTACACCAACGTCCGGCACATGAGCGGCGGCTTCACTCGATGGAAGGACGCCGGGCTCAAGGTCGTCAAGCCGAGAGCCTGGACCGACAAGCAGCGCGACCGGTACTCCCGCCACTTCGTCCTGCCGGAGGTGGGTGAAGCGGGGCAGCAAAAGATCTCCGACGGGAAGGTCCTGGTGATCGGGGCCGGCGGCCTGGGCTCGCCTGCGCTCCTCTACCTGGCCGCGGCCGGGGTCGGGACCCTGGGAATCGTGGACTTCGACAGCGTCGAGGACAACAACCTGCAGCGCCAGGTTATCCACGCAACCTCCCGCATCGGCATGAACAAAGCCGAGAGCGCAGCGGCCGCGATCGCGGACCTGAACCCCGACGTCACCACGAAGATCTGGAAGGAGCCGCTGACCGAGGAGAACGTGGAGGAGGTCTTCGGCGACTTCGATGTGGTGCTGGACGCAACCGACAACTTTTCGACGAGGTACCTGATCAACTCCGCAGCCGTGAAGAGGGGAATTCCCAGCATCTACGGCTCGATCTACCGGTTCGAGGGATATGCCAGCACTTTCTGGCCGGCCAAGGGGGGCCCCTGCTATCGGTGCATGCACCCCGAGCCCCCGCCGCCAGAGATGGCTCCCACCTGAGGGGAAGCCGGTGTCCTGGGCGTGCTCCCGGGAGTGATAGGAGTTCTACAGGCCAACGAGGTGCTGAAGATCCTCGTGGGTTACGGCGAGCCGTTGATCGGACGGATCCTGACCTTCGATGCTCAAAGCTCGGAGTTCGGGCAGTTGAGGCTGCGCAGGGATCCCATGTGCATCACCTGCGGAAGCGGCAAGCCCGCACCCGTGCCGAGCGAGCCGGTGGCGGAGCCCGCCCCGGTTGCGGAGCCCTCCTTAACCTAGTGCCTCATCAGGTAATCTTTGGGGCGTTTGGCGGCGTGAGCCGCCCTCAGGCTTCGTTCTCGGCCTCAGCGTATGGTTCCGGCATGCGCCGAGGCGCTGCGGCCTCGCCTGATGACGCCTCACGCGCCCCAAACCTCGCAAACGCTACCTGATGCGGCACTAAAGCCGATAAGCCCTAACGCCGCCGCGGGCGGTTGCCTCCGGCTCCGCCGCGCCTTCTCTGGGGGCCGCCGGGCCGGGGGCGCCGGCGCGGCGGGGGCGAGGAGCCGGGCTCCTCTTGTTGTGCGGTGGAAGGGCGCCGGTTGGCAAGCGAGAGGGCGACGGCGTCGGCGATCTCCTCGCTGATCTTGTCGCCTCCATTGGTTCCGACTATCAGCTGGAACAGGACGCTGCGTTCGAGCTGCTCGATTGAGTCGACCACCTTGGTGCGAGTTCCGGCGGGCGTCCTCCACTCAGCGTGGATGCGCCCCGACGGAGGAATCTCGATCTTGAGGTCGGCGTCTCCTACCCTTCCCTCCCAAGCTACGGAGGAGGCTAAATTCAAGCTTTCGCTACCGGAGAGACGGAAGTCGCCTGGAGTCCCTTGGGCCCTTGGGTGACCTCGAACTCGACAGTTTGGCCTTCCTCGAGGTTACGGTAACCATCCCCTTGTATCGCGCTGAAGTGGACGAAAACGTCATCTCCATCAGAACGCGAGATGAATCCGTATCCCTTCTCGGCACTGAACCACTTGACTGTTCCAACAACCTTGGCCATTTGCAATGCCCTCCCTCCGCGCTTTCCTTGCCTGCTGCTCAACTTTGGAGGGTACTGCTGGGTACTGCGCGACGCGTTGACCTGACCGTGCCCTCGCCCTTAACTCTATCATTTGAAAAACCACAAGAGGCGGCCTGCAGGCCGCCTCTTGTATTAGCCGTCCTTGTTTTAAGCAGTGGCGAGCTTGCCGGATCCGACCGCTACCGCGAGGGCGCCGGTGCCCAGATGAAGAACGTTGTCCGCCCCATTGATGAAGAGCAGATCGTTGATGAAGTCGAGGTTGAACAGGCCGATGACGCCCACGAGCAGGTACAGCGCCCCGATGGCCGTCGAGGTCATCCTTGCGTTTGCATCGGAGGACGACCCCGCCAGAAATGCCGCACCAATGGCCAGGTGCACGACGTTGTGGGCGAGGGTGATGCCGAAGATCCCAATCAACTTGGTACCGGTTTGTGAAGTGGTTCCGCCCACGACATCGATAAAGCCAATTACGCCGATCAGTATGTAAACCGCCCCGAACGTGCGGGTGAACTTCTGGGCTAAACTCATCCGTGCCTCCTTGTCGTCCTGCCTGGCGAGATCCGATGGTTATTCTCAGAATGGTGCACCGGCGGATTGCTCCCTCGACAAAGATTTCTGGAATGGTGCGAAGGATTCGGACAAGATTAGAGACTCCAATCCTCTTCAGCCACCCCCTCCGAATACGGTTGTGAAGAGTAGAACCTTCAAGCTCCCCGAGATCAGCGAGCGGGTTAGCGATGCGCACCTCATCAGCGGCATTGCGAACGGCGATCAGCGCTGCTTGGCGAAGCTCTACGACAGATACGGCGGTGCCGCCATGGGTCTCGCCTGGAAGGTCTGCGGCAACCGAACGATCGCGGAGGATGTGGTGCAGGAGGCGTTCTTATCGATATGGCAGCGCCCGGGAGGCTTCGATTCTCGCCGGGGGACTGCTGAGGCCTTCCTGCTGGGAATCGTCCATCACAAAGCCGTGGACGCGGTGAGGCGGGAGTCCTCCGTCCACAGACGCGAAGAGCGGATCGCCGCTGATCCCCTGGAATCCACCGAGAACGATGTGATGGAGGCAGCCTGGCTCGCGATGCGCCGCCGGGACGTTCGCAACGCTCTGAAGCAGCTTTCGGGCGTGCAGCGCGAGGCATTGGAGCTCGCGTACCTGCAGGGCCTCACCTACAGCGAGGTGGCTGTGCGCCTTGGGATTCCGTTGGGCACCGCCAAAACGAGGATCCGCGATGGGATGATCAAGCTGAGGGCGCTGCTCTCGCCGGGCGGACCATGAACCACGAAGAGCTCAGGGGGCTTATCCCGCTGATGGCGCTGAATTCCCTTCCCCTCAGTGAGGAGGAGGAGCTCATCGCACACCTCAAGGTCTGCCGTGAGTGCTCCGAACTGCTGGCCGGCCATGAGCAGACTGCGGGCGCGCTCGGCTTGTGGGCACCTCCGGAGGAGCCGCCGAAGCTGCTTCGCGGGCGAATCCTGCGCGAGGCGGAGCGCACTCGGCAGTTCATTCCCGATGGTGTGCCCGAGAAGGCACGTTCGAGGACCTCCGGCCGCACCGGTAGGCGGGTAGCCGCCGCGGCCGCGATGGCTGCCTTGCTCATTGCCGGGGCGGTGGGTACGCAGCGGCTCGTCGAACAGAACAACCAGCTGAACCAGCAACGGCAGCTTCTGGCCGAGCAGCGCAGAGCGCTGGAGCTGGCCCGCGCCGGCTCTGCCGTTATCCTCCCCTTTAGCTCGACTGCGGCCTACCGTGAGGTAAGCGGGAGTGTGGTTCTTTCCGACGAGACCGGCAGCTCCGCAGTGCTAATGGCCGGTCTGGACGATCCCGGCGACAGAGTGTACACCCTGTGGCTGACCCCGGCGGAAGGCCCAAGCCGCAACCTGGCGGACTTTGCGCCCGACGATTCCGGTTCCGCAGTCATCAACCTGAGCGAAGCGGTGGGGGAGCAGGACACGCTGGCGGTCACCCTGGAGCCTCGGCGGGGCGCTGCCAGTCCAACCGGCCCGGTGGTGGGTTCCGCACACCGCAGCCCCGAAGCGGGATCGCGGATCTCCTAGTGGCAAGTGCCGTGATCACCAATCCTTAGGGTGTTTGGCGGCGTGAGGCGGCGCCAAACACGCAAACGTTAGTGGTCACGGCACTCTAGGAGACCCCAACGCGGCTGATCCAGCGCTCGGGTTGTGACAGCTCCTCGATGGATGGCAGGTTCTCCGGCTTGGCCCAGAGCACCTCGATCCTGCCTGCTTCGGCGATTGCTGCGATGAACCGCTCGCTCGTTCTTCGAGTTTGCAGGCTGAGCTCGATGCCGAACATTTTCTCGAGCATCCGTTCAGGGGAGGAACGCTCCGCCATTCGCCGGCTCATGCCCTCCCGAATCTTGCCGAACTGGTCGACCAGACTGAGCCCCGCCCGTCGAGTTATCCAGTCACTGTAACCCTCGACCAGGCCCAGGAAGCACTCGATCTTCTCGGCTATCAGCGACTGTACGGGCGTCCTCAGCATCGGCAGCAGATCCTCCGGACGCTGCATGATGAAGGCCAGCTCCTGCGGGTCGGTGAGGGTCTGCAGCTTGGTGGCGAGCTCCGAGGAGTCGAGCTCGGCTGCGTCGATGTACTGCTCTATCAGGCCGGTCAGGTAGGGCCGCGTCCAGCCGATCGCCTGGAAATGCAGCTCATGTGATACCTCGTGGATGGCCAGCCACATCCTGAACTGCCTGGGATCGACCTGGAGCTCCTCCTCCACCTCGACGATGTTGGGGTAGTTGAAATAGAGGCGCCCCGCCTGGCCCCGGGGAAGGCAGAAGTCCCACAGGCCCAGCGCTTTGTGCGAAAGATATCCAAAGATCAGCCCGAACTGGGCTCCCATCACCAGCGGGCCGACTGCGTCGATAATGGATCGGACCGGCGCAGCCTGGCCCTGCGAAACCGAACCCTGGGAAAGGCGAGAGGCAAGCCGCTCGGTCATGGGTTTCAGGGCATCCAGATTGAGCTGGGCCCACTGCGACCGCCACAGCAGCCGGACGTGGGTCACGCCGCGCACCGGGCCCAGGCCGGAGTTGCCCACCACAGCAAGCTCGGCAATCCGGCACGCCTGATGGAATTCCTCCAGATCCGGGCCTGCCGGTCGGGGGCTGTGGAGCCCTGAACCCGAGACGGCTTCGGAGATCTGTTCGGCGAGCCTCCAGTCCACCGGTTTGGTCGAGTTGCGCAGCACGTGGCGAATTTCGCGAAAAACCGGGATCTCGAGAAGTCTGCGCACCAGCTCTGCGTTATCGATGCCTTCCATCAAACCATCATCCCATCACTGCCAAAATGAGCCGAGGGGAACACGCAGGCTCAACTAGATGGGTGGTTTGGGATCGTGTAGAATTTAGCCGTTCGTAGTAACCAGCTCTCGAAACAGGGGGTCTAAATGGAAAGTCTTGTCACCCCGTTGAACTTCGTAATTCTTTGCATTCTGGGGACTATCTTTGCGGTCATCCTGGCAGTAAAAAACTAGCAGTACGACGAACAAGCTTGGGTCGCTCAGGAGCTGGATGGCTTTCCGGCAACTGAGCCGACCGTTTTCTGGTTAGACCTCTCCCCACGCGCGCAGGCTCGATCCTGGAGCCTTCAGTACCAATGCTGATCGACTTTGTTCGATGCGCCTTCCGGTCTCGCAACCGGTCTGAAGACTCTGCCTCCGGCTACCTTCGCGGTTTTGCGCCTACCGCTCACCAAAATCGCGCAAACAGTAACTGATCGGTCACAAGGACTGTTAACCTCTTTTATGCCGGGACACTCCGAGCCCTAAAACCCAAGGAGCTATTAATTGGCTTATCTGATATTTGCCTTTGTCATGGCCGCATCGATCATCGGCTACCTGATCCTTCGGAGGCGCTACGACTCCGACCCATCAAAGACGGTCGACACCTTTCGGCGCGCCATCGAAGCTCTGGCGCCGGATAGGGAGGGCAAGGGCAAGCGGGGCTGATGCGAGATCTCGCCATAGATCTGGGTACCGCCAACACTCTGATCTATGCGAGCGGACGGGGCATCGTCCTGAACGAGCCGACGGTGATTGCGCTAAACCGCGAGAACGGACAGGTACTGGCCGTCGGCCAAGAGGCGTACCGGATGATAGGCCGGACCCCGGGCTACATAGTGGCCGAAAGACCTCTTCGGCGGGGGGCGATCAGCGACTTCGATATAACCGAACGCTACATCCGGTTGCTGATGGAGAAGGTGGGCGTCCGCAAGAGGACCGGCCGGGTAAGGGTTTTGATATGTATTCCCTCAGCGATCACGGGAGTGGAACGCCGGGCGGTTCAGGATGCTGCCATCGCCGCAGGCGCCCGGTCCGTCTACCTCATCGAAGAGCCCCTGGCGGCTGCCATCGGCGCCGGACTACCGATTCAAGAGCCTACCGGTAACCTGATCGTCGATATCGGCGGCGGCACCAGCGAAGTGGGAGTTCTTTCGATGGGCGGGGTGGTGGTGAACAAGTCGATCAGGGTAGGCGGGTTCGACATCGACGACATGATTTCACGGCACATTCGCAAGGAGTACGCCATCGTCGTCGGCGAGCGAACCGCGGAACAGATCAAGATTGCCATCGGCTCGGCATTTCCGCTCGCCGAGGAGGAAAAGGCCGAGATCAAGGGCCGGGACCTGGCTACCGGTCTGCCCAAGCTCGTACAGGTCACGTCGGAAGAGATTCGGGAAGCGATAACCGAGCCTGTTTCACAGATTGTGGAGGCGGTGGTCGCGGCTCTCGCCGAGACGCCGCCTGAGCTGGGCCAGGACATCCTGGCCCGGGGGATCGCCCTGACCGGCGGAAGCGGCATGCTGAGAGGCCTCGACATGCGCATCGCGGAAGAGTGCGATGTGCCTGTTCATCTCACCGACCGGCCGCTCGAGTGTGTGGTCTACGGGGCCGGCAAATGCCTCGAGACCATCTCGCTGTTGAAAGACTTGTTCGTAGACTCCCACTCCTGACAGTGGACATACCGGTCCTGGGCCAGCTCAACTGGGTTGACCTCGTAATCCTCGCTCTGCTGCTGGGCGCTGCCATCAACGGAGCCATCCAGGGCGCAGCAGTGCAGCTTTTTTCCTACGCGGGCTTCGGGCTTGGCCTGGTAATAGGAGCACGCCTCGGTCCCCTGATTGCCCGGTTCATCGAAAACCCCGCCGGCAAGATCGTTGCGGTGACTCTTGCTCTGTTCGGAACCGCCTCCCTGTTGGGCACCATCGGCAGATACATCGGCGCCAAGACCACCTGGGGGGTCCTGCAGCTACCGCCGCTGAAGATGGCCAACTCATTCGGGGGGTTGGGGGTAGCACTCCTGGCCACATTGATAGGGGTCTGGCTCATTGGCGGGCTGATGGCCCAGGTCGGGCTGGGGCAGGTAACCGCCGCCTTCCAGGAATCCCGGATCATGAGGGTTCTCACGGACCGTCTGCCGCCGGCGCCGTCGGTGTTCTCGGCGATACAGCGCACTTTTTTGCCCACCGGGTTCCCACCCGTGTTCGCGGAGCTCGAGCCCAGCCCCGCTCCAGAGGTTGCGGTGGACGCGGGGCCCGAGGTGCGGGCGGCCATCGAGGCCGCACGGACCAGCGTGCTCAAGATCACTTCCACAGGGTGTGGACAACGGAAGACGACGGGTTCGGGATTCATTGCGGGTGATGGCCTCGTGATCACCAACGCCCATGTGGTTGCGGGAGTTGACCAGACGGTGGTGGATGACCCCAGAGGACGATCCCATCCGGCCCGAGTCATTTTCTTCGATCCCGAGATGGATCTGGCCATCCTGAGGACCTCCGGTTTGACCGGCAGAGCCCTTGCTCTGGTTCGCAGCGAAGTCAACCGGGGCCAGCAGGGCGCGGTCCTCGGTTTTCCGGGAGGGGGCCCATTCGAGGCGGAGCCGGGGGCGGTCAGAGGAAAATACGACAGCGCGGTAGGGCGCGACATCTACAGCCGCAGCCTGGTGGCCCGGGAGGTCTATCAGCTGGATGCTGAAGTCCGAGCGGGAAATTCGGGCGGTCCGTTCATAACCTCCAGCGGGGATGTCGCCGGCGTCGTGTTCGCGTCGTCGCTGGTCAATGACGACGTTGCCTACGCGCTGACGTCGACGTCCGTCGCCCCAAAGCTGGACCAGGCCAGGGCCAGAACTATCCCAGTCGATACCGGCCCGTGCCTGGCCTGACCGGGCACTGCGGACAATGAAGCGGCGAATCACCCTCCTGGCTGTTCTGACGTGCCTGGTTATCGCGTCTTTGGTGGCCGGGGCTTTTTTTCTGAAGCTTCCGGTGCTGGTGCTCGAGCCCGGTCCCGCTCCCGACGTGGCGAAAAGATCCGAGATCGCCGCACGCACCTACCCGTCGAAGGGCTCGATGCACATGACCACGGCGCGGGTCAACTCCCCGTCGGGGTCGACCGCGGTCGAGATCCTGGAAGGCCTGCTGGACGGGGACAAGCATGTGGTCCCCAGAGAGTCGGTTTATCCGTCCAGTCAAACCGAGGAGCAGACGAAGGGCGTTCAAACGGCACAGATGACTCAAAGCGGGTCGGCGGCCGCAACGGCAGCCCTGAACGAGCTTGGGCTCCCCTCCATCCCCAATGGTGTATTCGTCAACGAGGCGGTGGACAAGGCGCCCGCAGCCAGGCGCATCCGCGCCGGCGACGTCATCACGGCAGTCGACGGCCGGCCGGTTCTGACCCTGGACGATCTAAAAGGAGCGCTGTCGCCCCATAAGCCGGGGGACGAGGTGGCGCTCCAGGTCAACCGCGACGGCGAAAGCAAGACGCTGGCGGTGAAAACGGTGGAGTCCTCCCAGCAGCCGGGCAGGGCTGAGGTCGGAGTCAAGGTGAGCCAAAGCAACCAGCCTCCCATCGAGATTGCCATCGACGCAGAGGAGATAGGAGGACCGTCGGCGGGCCTGATGTTTGCCCTGTCCATCTACGACCGGCTGGTTCCGGAGGATCTGACCGGCGGCCGGAAGATCGCCGGAACCGGGACCATTGAAAACCTGCCCGACGAGAGCGGAAAGGTCGGCGAGGTCGGGGCCGTCGACCTCAAGATCAAAGGGGCGAGCAAGATCGGGGCAAAGGTCTTTCTGGTCCCCCGGGGTGAGCTTGCCGCCGCCCGATCGGCCGCCGTTCCGGGGCTCAAGGTGATCGGTGTATCAACGCTCTCCGACGCCATCGAAGAGCTCAAGATGCTGGGCTAGGGCCCGGTCAGCACGCTTTTACGCCGTTAATCCCCCGGAGTGTCCGGCACGGCACTAGGCTTAGGACTTCCACAAAAAAGCCAGAAAAAAGGCTTAAAGAAGTTCGGATATACGCCGATTAGATAGAACGCTCTTTAGGCAGAGCGTAAATTGAGGAGCATGGACCTACTGCCGCCCCCCTTTCATTTCGCAGCTACCTTCCTTGTGACCGTGGCCGCGTTTGGGGGCGCCTGGGTAACAATCTACCGGCCCAAATTCGTGCCTGACGGGAACGTCCGCAGGTTCTTCTTCGGCATGGGGTGGCTGCTCCTGGCCATCGGCGAAGCGCTCCACGGATCCCGGATCATCGCATCGGAACAGAGCGTGGGCATAACCGTTCTTCGGTTGACGGCTTACGTGATGATCGTGGCGGGCCTGCAGCCGCTCATTAGGGGCAGGGCCCCCGAACCGGAGGACGAACGTCCCAGTGTTCAGGGCGGACCCCTGGGCGCCGAGGGCCCTTCCCGGCCAAAGACCCCGGTGGTCCCCGCGGTGAGGCGCCTGATTCTCGCTCTGGCTCTGTTTGCGGCCTCCGAGGTCATGTTCGTCAGTGTGGACAGCCTGAGCAACGAGGAGCCGGGCACCCTTTGGCTTGTGGTTCACGGATTGCGGCTCGCAGGGGGCCTCGCCGTGCTGGCCTGGCTGGGACAGGTGGTGCGTACGTCGATACAGGCCAGGGTTGTCGCCGTCTTCATCGGTCTGATGCTCGTGGTCGTCGTGGCCATCTCCGGATCGATGACGCAGATCTTCACTGCCAACATCACCGAGGAGTCCCTCCAGAGGGCCCGCCGGGAGGCAGAGGTTCAACAGGGGCAGCTGGAGGGACAGGTGAGGGAATCGGTGTCCCAAGCTCAACAGGTGGCAAAGCTCGACAGCTTCCGGGAGACCTTTGCCACCCGTGTCGATGTGCTTAGGCCCCTGGTGAGCGCCCTCCAAGAGTCGGGTGGTGCGTTCGAGAGTGCCGATTTTGTGGCCTGTCTCAACCCCACGGGGGCGCTGCTGGCAATATCGGCCACGGGTCCGGGGGGCACCTCAACGCTCGAGGTTGCCGATCTCCTCGGCCTGGTCGGGACCAGCGTCGTTCAGGATGCCCTGAAGGGGCAGGTGGGCACCGGCTCGGTGGACTCGGTCGGCACCGGCAAGATCGCAGCGATCGGGGCACTTCCGGTGATCGCTCCAGACAACGTCACCCAGGTGGGTGTGGTGGTCGTCGGCAGGCTGATCGATCTCAGCTATCTGGAGGCCCAGCGTCCGGCGGAGGGCGGCGAAGCGTTTCTTATCAATCGCACCTCGGTCCTCGAAGGCACCGCCCCGGTTTCGGACGGCGTCGTTCCCACCGAGACCAGCCAGCTGGCCGCCCTTTTCGATCGAGGAACCCGCCTGGCTTTGGAGACGACCATCGGAGGGGCCGAGTATTTCAGCTCCTATATTCCGCTCGTGCGGGCCAATGAGGTGATCGGTGCGCTGGTGTTCAGCACTCCCTCAGACGTCATCGGGCTTGCCCAGCGCAACCTCGCAACCCCGTTGTTCTTCATCGCCCTATGGGCCACAGTCATGGGCATTGGTCTTTCTTTGCTCTTCGGCTCGCGAATCACTCAACCGATCCGGGACCTCACCGACGCTGCCGAAAAGGTGAGGCAGGGAGATCTGTCGATAAGGGTCGTTCCCCGCACTTTCGACGAGGTGGGTGTGCTGGGCGAAACGTTCGACCAGATGACCGCCTCGTTGGGAGCCCTGACGCGTGACCTGACCGATACCGCCGAGGAGCAGATGCAGCTCAGGCGCCAGCTGGAGACGATCCTGCAGTCCATGACCGACGGAATCTTGGCCGTGGACAACCAGGGGACCATTGTTGCCTTCAACCGTGAGGCGGAGCGCATCCTGGAGTTCAGGCAGTCCGAGGCCGTCGGCAAGCGTGTCGATGAGGTCCTCCTTCTCAGTGATGCCACGGGGGCCCCGATCTCTCCCTCGATTTACGACCTGGAGAAGGGAGCGGTGAGCGGCACAGTCGGGGGGCCCAGCCGGGCCGCACGGCCGGTAATTGTCACCTCCGCGCCCATCGCGGATGAGAACGGGGAGGTGCTGGGAGCGGTGGCGGTGGTCCGTGACCTCACCAGGGAGGTCGAGATAGAGAGGATGAAGACGGAGTTCCTCGCCAACATTTCTCACGAGCTGAGGACGCCGATCACCCCCATCAAGGGTTACGCCGACATCCTGAGGCGAAAAGACGTGCCCAGGGCCCAGGCGGTCACATTCCTGGAAGGCATCCTCGCTTCGGCAGAGCGGCTGGAGCGAATAGTCGAGATGCTGGTCGATTTCTCCGCCATGGAAGCGGGCAGGCTGTCACCCCACAAGGTGGTGGTCGACTTCGACCAGATCACGGCCGATCTCGTGGGGAAGTGGTCGCAGCTATCGCCCAAGCACCAATTCGAGCGAAAGGGCTTCGACTCTCTGCCCACGGTGCGGGCGGACCGCAGGCTGGTGCCTCTGGCCATCAGCGAGCTGGTCGACAACGCGGTCAAGTTCAGCCCCAACGGGGGGAAGGTGACCCTCGCGGCCGACTACAACAAGAACGGACGCGGCGCGGGAAGTGTACTGATCTCCGTGACCGACGAGGGCATCGGGATCGGCGAGGATCAGCTTCTGAGGATCGGCCAGAACTTTGTCCAGGCTGATGGCTCGGAGACCCGTGCGTACGGCGGGCTCGGGCTTGGGCTGGCTTACGTCCGCCGAATCGTCGAAGGGCACGGAGGCCGTTTGGAAGTCAGGAGCGAACCGAGCAAAGGCTCATGCTTCACGCTTGTGTTTCCCGCCGGTTCGTGACGTTCACACCGCGGCACCTCCCGAAGGCGCTGCTTTCCATGGTCGCCGTCATCCTCGTGATGTCTGCCTGCTCCGCCGAGAGCGGCGATTCCAACCAGAGCCTCGGCTCGGCAACTGTTCTTGAAGGCCGTGCGACTCTGACGCACGAGGGCAAGACGAGGGCCATCAACGCAGAGGTGCCCGTTACTGCCGGTGACGTTGTTTCGGTGGAGGGGAGGGATGTCGCACTGGTGAGGTTGTCGGAATCCCGTGACTTCGAGCTGAGGGGTGGCGATCTCACGGTCGTCAGCTCGGACGCGGTGTCACTCGAGGGGGGGAGCCTCCTGGTCGAAGCCGGAGGTGCGGTCGAGGTCAGAACCGGCGGCGCGAGAGCGCTCTTCACCACCGGAACGGTGAGGTTTGACGGGCCCGCGGTGGGAAGGATCGGAGCGTACTATGCCGAGGGCCTCCAGATCCTCAGCGGAGAGCAGACCATAGATTTACCTCGCTACTGGCAGCTCGTCGTAGGTTCGGATGGCCGGCTGGATCAGGGTCGGCCACTTCAGATCTCAGGTGACGACATCTGGGACCAGAGGCTCCTGGCCAACGCTCTCGAGACCGACGCCAACCTCGCCAACCCGGCCACGGGCTTTGATGCCCAGTTCGGGGCAACGACCCCTCCGGCGCTGCTGGAGCGATTGAGCGTCATCGGAATCGGCGCCGATGCGTTGGCCCCCTTCGCCGGATCGCCGCGCTCCGACCTGGTCCTCGCCCTGGCCTTTGCCCGCGAGTCGAAAAAAGACGCGGCCTCCGAGCTCGGCCAGGGTTTTCTCGAGTCGCTGACGCTCAACGCCATCGGGGCTTCCTGGGGTCTTCTCGCCGAACAGTTCGGGGTGGATCCCGCCCGGTTCATCGAGCGGTTTCAAGCCGAGATCAACAGCATCCCCATCGCTCCTCCGCCCGCTCCCACGCCTCCCGCCGGCCCGTCGAGGCCGCGCCGGCCGAGCGGAGCCCGGCCATCGCCTTCGCCGGCACCTCCCCCGGTGCAGCCCTCGCCGGCCGTCCCACCGGTCACAGCGCCACTGCCGGGCAGCCCGGGCAACCCGGACTCGATCATCCCGCTGCTGCCCGAGGATCTGAGGCGCATCATCGACGAGCTCTACGGGTTAGTGGAGGACCTGCTGCCCATCATCTGAGTCCTCGTTTGGGCGAGTGGCCTTACTTGCTGGGCGTTTCCTGCGGCGATTGAGGCCGATTAAAAGATCCCGACATTACTGGAAGGGGCACTGAGCGCCGAGTAGTGTTTGCAGTGATTGCGGCAACCCCGCGCGAGGACCTGAAATGAACCCTGAAGACATAGAAAATCGCGAGTTCCTGGTCTCGATGAGAGGCTACGCCCGCGATCAGGTGGACACTTTCAAGGTCGAAGCCGCGCGAGCGGTCCAGTCGCTGCAGAATCGGTTGAAGGAGTCGCTCGCCGACCTTGCGGAGTCGCAGGCCCAGCTCGCGGCCGCCAACTCGCAGCTCAGCTCGGTCACCGGTCAGCTCCTGGAGGCTCAGGCGGCCGCCGGCGCTGAGACCCAGGCCCTGCCCGAAGTTCGGGCCGATCTCGAGCCCACCGATCCGCGCACGGAAGCGCTTCGCCGCGTGGCTCAGGAAACTGAGAGGATCCTCGTGGCCGCCGAGGAGGTTGCCGAGGATCTTCACGAGAAGGCAATGAGGGAGGCGGCCGGCATTGTCACCGACGCCCGCCTCAGAGCCGAGAAGATCTTTGCCGAGGTGGAGAACGCCAAAAGGTCGGCGGAACAGGACCTCGAAAGGATCAGAGACTCGCGCAGCATGATCGCCTCTCAAATGGAGGATATCGGGCGTCGACTCGCCGAGACAGTCGCCAGATTGCGCGTTCCGGTGGAGTCTCCGGCCGGCAGGCAGTCGGCCAGGGGGCGTTTGCAGGCAGACCAGCGACAGCCGTTGGACAGTCAGACCGCGGAGCGGCAGCTGGTCGAACGGCAGGCGGCAGAGCGTCAGATCGTCGAACGGCAGGCGGCGGAGCGGTATGCCGTTGAGCGCCAGGCCGCGCAGCGGCTCGCCGCCGAGCGCCAGGCCGAGGAGCGGCAGCTGGCCGAACGACAGGCTCTGCAACGCCAGGCCGAAGAACGCCAGGCCGCCGAACGACAGGCTGCCGAAGGACAAGCTGTGGAGCAGGAGGCGGCCGCACGGCGAGCTTCAGAGAAGGGCGCCGAACGTCCAGCCGCAGGTAAGGCCGCGGAACGTCAGGACGCAGAGAAGGCCGCGGAACCTCAAGCCGCAGCGGCCGAGGTCGCAGAGCCAGAGGCCCCGGAGCAGAGCGATGCAGAGGCGAGCGGCGGCGAGGAAATGTCCGCCCCTGGGGAGGGGGCCGTGCAGCCTTCATCCGAAGCTGAGGCGATTTCCCCGAAGGAGGCCCCATCCCAAGACAAAAGGGAAGCCCCGGTGCAACAGGACCACGAGGCGGCTCCCGCCGCCCAGCCGGCCGCATTGCGGCCGTCGGGACAGAAGCGCCCGGCACCGGAGGGCCCCACAGAGAGCTCGTCTTTGAGTGAGCTCCTCGAGGAGATTCGGCGCGGCCGCGAAAAGCAGCCGGCCGACGGGCGTGAGACGGCTGCCGAGCCTCAGGCACCCCCGGCGGCGGCCCTGGCCGAGCCCGAGCCCGAGCCGCAGCCGCTACCGGCCACTCCCGACCCGATG